>CAMGET010000166.1 GCA_946055175.1 uncultured Roseburia sp. | reverse complement strand
GAAAGAGGAGTACACATATACTCTTGAAAGAGAAGGACATGCACCGGCTGAAAGATGTCTGCAGGATAAGGTATGTGGAAGGTAGCTTTTGAACTGCTTCGCTGAACCATTCGAAATCATTCGGGTCAAGTAAGAGAAGACGTGTGGTTTACGTTAAAGAACCACTGACTAAGGCATAGTCTTGAAAGAAGTTTAGATGAATGTCTTGCTCAGGCTGAGTGAAAAACAAAGGTGGTACCGCGTTTATACGCCCTTTGCAGGAAGTGTTTTCCTGCAAAGGGCTTTTTTATATTTCTTTTAGAAATATGCTCCGCTTCAACCGAAAATAAAAAAGGAGAGAAAAACTATGTGCAACAAATGTAAAGAACTTGCAAAAACTTACGACCCTAAAAGCATTGAAGACCGTCTTTACCAAAAATGGGAAGAAAACGGATATTTTCATGCCGAAGTAGACCGCAGTAAAAAACCTTTTACCATTGTGATGCCACCACCAAATATTACCGGACAGCTTCACATGGGACATGCTTTAGACAACACCATGCAGGATATTCTTACCAGATATAAGAGAATGCAGGGATATTCCGCACTCTGGCTGCCGGGAACAGATCATGCATCCATTGCTACAGAGGCAAAAGTTGTTGAGAAAATCCGTGAGGAAGGACTTACAAAAGAAGACTTGGGACGTGAGAAGTTCCTTGACCGTGTTTGGGACTGGAAGCGTGAGTATGGCGGACGTATTGTAAAACAGCTGAAAAAGCTTGGTTCCTCAGCGGATTGGGACAGAGAAAGATTTACCATGGATGAAGGCTGCAATAAAGCGGTAAAAGAAGTTTTCGTAAATCTTTATAATAAAGGCCTTATTTATCGTGGTGAGAGAATTATTAACTGGTGTCCGCACTGCCTGACATCACTTTCCGATGCGGAGGTTGAATATGAGGATCAGAAAGGCCACTTCTGGCATCTTCGTTATCCGCTTGCAGATGGCTCAGGATATATTCAGATGGCTACAACCAGACCGGAAACCATGCTTGGAGATACGGCAGTAGCGGTAAATCCAAATGATGAAAGATATAAAGATTATGTTGGCAAAATGGTTGACCTTCCAATCGTACACAGACAGATTCCGATTATCGCAGATGATTATGTAGATATGGAATTTGGTACCGGCGTTGTAAAGATTACACCGGCACATGACCCGAACGATTTTGAGGTAGGACTCCGTCATAATCTTCCGGTCATCAACGTTCTTACTGAGGATGCTAAGATTGTAGATGATTATCCGGAATTTGCAGGTATGGATCGTTATGAAGCAAGAGAGGCAATTGTAAAAGCGCTCGATGCAGAAGGCGCTCTTGTAAAAATCGAAGAGTACGAACACAATGTAGGAACCTGCTACAGATGCCATACAACGGTTGAACCAAGAGTTTCAAAACAGTGGTTCGTAAAAATGGAAGAACTTGCAAAACCTGCGATTGAAGCGGTTAAAAATGGGGAGACAAAATTCGTTCCGGAGCATTTTGATAAGACATACTATCACTGGCTTGAGAATATCAGAGACTGGTGCATCAGCCGTCAGCTTTGGTGGGGACACAGAATACCGGCATTTTACTGCGATGATTGCGGAGAACTTATCGTTACAAAAGAAGATTCATGCAAATGTCCAAAATGCAAAAAAGAAATGAGACAGGACCCGGATACACTCGATACATGGTTTTCATCAGCCCTTTGGCCGTTCTCAACTCTGGGATGGCCGGAAAAAACAGAGGAGCTCGATTACTTCTACCCAACGAATGTCCTGGTAACCGGATACGATATTATTTTCTTCTGGGTTATCAGAATGATGTTCTCCGGTATTGAACACACAGGAAAGGTTCCGTTTGACACGGTATTAATTCATGGACTTGTTCGTGATTCACTGGGACGCAAGATGAGCAAATCTCTGGGAAATGGTATCGACCCGCTTGAAGTAATCGATAAATATGGCGCAGACGCACTTCGACTTACTTTAATTACAGGAAATGCACCGGGAAATGACATGCGTTTCTATTGGGAAAGAGTAGAAGCTTCCAGAAATTTTGCAAATAAAGTATGGAATGCATCCCGTTTCATCATGATGAACCTGGATGGCGTTGATGTAAAAGAACCGAGTACGGAGGAACTTCATACTGCAGATAAGTGGATTCTTTCAAGAGTAAACACACTTGCAAAAGATGTAACCGAAAACATGGATAAGTATGAACTTGGAATCGCAGTACAAAAAGTATATGACTTCATTTGGGATGAATTCTGTGACTGGTACATTGAAATTGCAAAGGTTCGTACCTACAAAAAAGACGAGGATTTTGTATCTGCTAACGCAGCATTGTGGACACTAAAAACAGTTCTTATCAATGCATTGAAGCTGTTACACCCATATATGCCTTTTATTACAGAGGAGATTTTCTGTACCCTTCAGTCTGAGGAAGACACAATCATGCTTTCAAAGTGGCCGGAATATAAGGCTGAGTGGAATTTCCCGGCAGAAGAAACTGCAATTGAGCATTGCAAGGACCTTGTAAAGGGAATCAGAAATGTTCGGACAGAGATGGATGTTCCGCCTTCAAGAAAAGCAAAACTCTTTATTATCTCAGGTGATGCGGCAATTCGGGAGATATTTGAACAGAATAAAGAGGTTTATGTAAATCTTGCAGGTGCGAGTGAAATCGCTGTACAGGCGGATAAAACCGGAATTGAAGAGGACGCGGTTTCTGTTGTGATTCCGGCGGCAACTCTTTATCTGCCTCTGGAAGATCTGGTAGATTTGGAAAAAGAAAAAGAACGTCTTCTGAAGGAAGAGGCTCGTTTAGAAAAAGAATTAGCTCGTTCTAAGGGCATGCTTTCTAATGAAAGATTCTTAAGTAAAGCTCCGGCAGAGAAGGTTTTGGAAGAGAAAGAAAAACTTGCCGGCTATGAGCGAATGATGGCACAGGTAAAGGAACGTCTGGCACAAATGAAATAGTGGGAACTCCAGGGACGGTTCTTTTGTCTTGTTATGCAAGACAAAAGAACCGTCCCTATTTACAAAAAGACTTGAAAAAGTACGAAAGTACTAGTACAATGATAGATAACAGTATGAATGACAATTATCATTAGGAGAGTTGCGTATGCCAGAATCTGTCAATCAAAAACCAAATGTGCGCATTAGCAGTGATGAGTTGGAAGCTTTTTTACAGGTGCCGACTCCGGAGGATGATAAAAATTACACAATTGAGGACTTAAAAGAAATCCTGGAGCAGAATGGGGTGCATTTTGGAATTCTTGAGACAGCATTGCAGGATATGGCTGAGAGTCAGCTTTATAACCAGCCGATTCTGGTTGCAAAAGGCATTAAGCCGGTTGATGGAGTGGACGGTTATTATGAGTATATGTTTCAGCCTGCCACAGATAAAAAACCGCAAATCAAGCCCAATGGTTCGGTAGACTATTGGTCTGTTAATAATATACAGCCTGTGGAGGCAGGTCAGGTAATCGCTATTTATCATCCTCCGATTCAAGGAAAAGACGGAACCGGCGTAAAGGGAAACGTTATCTTTGCTAAAAGAGGAAAAGATCAGCCACTATTAAAGGGAAAAGGGTTTGAGCGTAGTGCGGATGATTTGACTTATACGGCAAGCATTGACGGAAAGATTGAGATGCAGGGGGATCGAATCGTCATACTTGCCATTCATGAAATCAGCGGTGATGCGGATATTACCGGTGGAAATATTGACTTCCGCGGAGACGTGGTTGTTCATGGAAATGTTGAAAACGGTATTACGATAAAAGCAAGCGGTTCCATTACGATTGATGGAACGGTTGAAGCGTGTACTCTGATTGCCGGTAAAGATATTATTCTCAGAGGCGGTATGCTTGGCGGCAATAGATCTATGGTAAAGACAAAGGGCAGTATCTATGCAAAGTTCTTTGAAAATACCATAATAGAGGCAGATGGTATCATACAGGCGGATGTATTGATGAATTGCACGGTTGACTGTAAATCACGTATTATATTGAAGGGAAACCGTGCCAGCATTATTGGCGGGGAAATTCATGCCATACAGGGAGTGGAAACGTTTTGCATAGGAAATGATGCAGAAACAAAAACCTATATTTATGCAGGCGTAGAAGAAGGAATGCAGGCGCGGGCTACCCAGTTGGAAAAGAAGATTTCTTCTACGAAGGCAGAGATTACGAAGATTGAACTCGGATTGGAACAGTTTAGGATGCTTGAAGAGGAGAAGGGTGTAAGCTATAGTAATGACCCAAGACGTATGGCGTTACTTCGCATCAGAATTCGTGACGTGGCAAATCTTGCAGAGGAAGAAGCTGAATATAAGAGGCTTCAGGAACTTTTAAGACGCGGCAGGGGTGCATCTGTTAAGGTGTTATCTACGATTTATCCGGGTGTACAGATTAACATTGACGGCGAACGAATCAAGGTACAAAACGAAGCATCAAATGTAGAATTTTATCATCTTGAGAATGTTATTCGTACCAGACCGGCAAGCTAATGTCAAAAAAGCTTGTATTATGCGATAAAATTGAGAAACCTTAAGCG
>CAMGET010000165.1 GCA_946055175.1 uncultured Roseburia sp. | reverse complement strand
ATTTGCACATTTTTGTCATTTTAACGATTTTCTTTTGTTGCTTTCTTCCTTCAAATTGGTGTATAATATTTGCGATTGCAATGTAACTGCTTTCATTATTTTGTTACATTACTGACTCCGGCTGCTAATTAGGGGATTGCAGCTGCAAAGTAAAGGGGATTTAAGATGGCATTAACAATTTACGACATTTCAAAAAAGGCTGGGGTATCCATTGCGACCGTATCACGTGTTCTTAACGGAAGTGATAATGTACGCCCTTCTACCCGCAAAAAGGTAATGGACGTCATTGAAAAGTATGACTATACTCCAAATGCGTTTGCCAGAGGAATGGGACTTCACTCCATTCATACCATTGGCATTTTGTGCGCAGACTCTTCCGATCTTTTTCTTGCCAAGGCTGTTTACTATTTAGAGCAGGAATTACAGGCAAACGGTTACGAATCCATTCTCTGCTGCACCGGATACAATCTGGATGCAAAAAAGAATTATGTAAATCTGATTCTTTCCAAAAAGGTCGATGGTTTAATTTTGGTAGGTTCAAACTTCATTGGAACAACAGAAGAAGAAAACCAGTATATCAAAGATGGCTCTAAGCAGGTACCAATTATGCTGCTAAATGCTTCTTTTGATTATCCAAATGTTTACAGCATTACCTGTGACGATTCTTCTACTATGTTCGCAGCAACTTCTGCAATGCTAAACGCAGGTATTTCTGATATACTATACTTATATGACTCCCGTTCTTACAGCGGGCGCAAAAAGCTGGGCGGTTTTATGGCCGCTATGGAGTCTTATCATATAGCAGATTTTGAAAAACTGATTTACTTCTATGAAGGGAATAATCAGGATTTATCGGAAGTAGAAAATTTTGTAGAAAAAATCGCAAAATCCGGAAAAACTTTTCACGGTGTAATCACTTCAGATGACTCTCTTGCGATTGGATGTATCAAATATGCACAGAAACATAATATCCGTATTCCTGACGAATTATCCGTCATCGGTTACAATGATTCTATGCTGACAGGCTGCTGTACTCCGGAGCTTACCTCAATTGATAATAAGCTCGAGACACAGACACATCAGTTGGTACAGACGCTTCTTGGCGTTCTTTCCGGTAATGAGATGCCTAAAAAATCTATCTTTTCCGGGAAGTTGATTGAACGCGGTACTACCCGATTCTAAGTTTTGCATATAGAAGGCATCTGCCTTTACTATAGACGTTTTATACAAATTACAATTATTATGGAGGGATATTCTTATGAAACAATTTATGGATGAAAATTTCTTACTTTCCACAGAGACAGCGCAGAAATTATATCGTGATTACGCAGCATGCGTCCCGGTATTGGACTACCACTGCCATATCAATCCGCAGGAAATTTACGAAGACCGTAAATTTGAAAACATTACACAGGTATGGTTAGGCGGCGACCATTACAAATGGCGTTTCATGCGTTCCTGCGGTGTAGATGAATTCTACATTACAGGCGGTGCATCTGATAAAGAAAAATTCTTAAAATGGGCAGAATGCCTTGGAAAAGCAATCGGTAATCCGCTCTATCACTGGAGCCATCTGGAATTACGTAAATATTTTGACTACAAGGGCATCTTAAATAAAAATACAGCCGAAGAAGTTTGGGAGCTTTGTAACAAAAAGCTTGCAGAACCTTCAATGACAGTACGTAACATTATCAAGCAGTCTAATGTCACCTTAATCTGTACTACAGATGATCCTGTTGATTCTTTAGAGTGGCACAAAAAAATTGCTGAGGATGACAGTTTTGATGTACAGGTTCTTCCGGCATGGAGACCGGATAAAGCAATGAATATTGAAAAACCGACCTTCCTCGACTATCTCAACAAATTGTCAGAGGTTTCCGGTGTTAAAATTACTACCTTTGCAGATTTATGTAAAGCATTATCCGTCCGTATGGACTTCTTTGCTTCTATGGGATGTTCCGTAACAGACCACGGTGTAGAATATGTAACCTATCATCCTGCAACCGATGCAGAAGTAGAGGCCATTTTTGCAAAGCGCTTAAGCGGTGCTACTCTTTCCCGTGAGGAAGAATTACAGTATAAAACTGCATTCATGCTTTTTGAAGGCAGACAATGTGCAAAGAGGAACTGGGTATCCCAGCTTCACTACGGATGTAAACGTGATAACAATACCTTACGTTTTGACCAGTTAGGACCGGATACCGGATATGACTGTATCAATAACTATGCTCCTTCTGCCGAGCTTGCTGACTACTTAAATGCTCTGATTAAAACCGATGAGCTTCCAAAGACCATTATTTACAGCTTAAATCCAAATGATAATCAGGCTATCGGTACCATTTTAGGATGCTTCCAGGACTCTACTGCTGTAGCTAAGATTCAGCAGGGCTCCGCTTGGTGGTTCAACGATCATAAGACCGGTATGCAGGACCAGATGATTTCTCTTGCAAACCTTGGTAACCTTTCCGGATTCGTTGGTATGTTAACAGACTCAAGAAGTTTCTTATCTTACACTCGTCACGACTACTTCAGAAGAATCCTTTGCGATTTAATTGGTAACTGGGTAGAAAATGGCGAATATCCTGCTGATTACGAAACATTGGAAGAAATCGTCAAAGGCATCTGCTACAACAATGCCGTTAAATACTTTGGTTTCAATTTAGAGACAAAGTAACTATTCAGAACCCCTTAGAATAAGATAGGCAGAATCGTCATGCTTGCATGTAAGAGGCTGAATATCTTATTTGTAAGGTGGCTCGAATAGAGTCACCGCCCCATATATGAGTAAAAAAGATAGCTTCGAAGAAGCGACAGACCGGTAGGCGGGCTGTTTTTGCGAATGTATGGGAGGGTTTCTGAATAGTTACGAGACCAAATAATAGAAAATTCGCTGCCTGCTTTTGGCAGCAGAAAGAGGCGTTATGGAATTAAGAACAGCTGCATCTCCAAGAGATGTCAAACATTATACAACCGAGCGATTAAGAGAAGAATTTTTGATTGATGACTTATTTCAGCCGGATATTATTAAATTAGTATACAGCCATATCGACCGTATCATTACCGGTTCTGCTGTTCCGGTAAAAGAAACATTGGTTCTTACTGCAGGCGATGAGCTTCGCGCACAGTATTTTTGTGAAAGACGTGAACTTGGTGTCATCAATATCGGCGGTGCCGGCACCATCACAATTGACGGCAGGGTGTATAGTGTAGGCCACAAAGAAGGCATGTACATCGGCATGGGTTCAAAGGACATTTCCTTTGCCAGCGATGATGCTGCTACTCCTGCCAAGTTTTATTTAAACAGCGCTCCTGCACACAAGACCTACCCTACGGTTTTAATTAAACCGGAAGGTACCCCAGAAGATGGCGTTGTCATTGTAAAAGACTGCAACAAAGTTGAACTTGGTTCGCTTGAAACAGCAAACCACAGAACTATCTGTAAATACATTCTTCCGGGTCAGGTAGAAAGCTGCCAGCTTGTTATGGGTATGACAAAACTTGAGCCGGGCAGTGTATGGAACACCATGCCATGCCACACCCATGACAGACGTATGGAGGTATATTTATATTTTGACATGCCAAAAGATGCATTTGTCATGCACTACATGGGTGAGCCGACAGAAACCCGCCACATCGTTATGCGTAACGAACAGGCTGTTATCTCTCCAAGCTGGTCCATTCATTCCGGATGTGGTACACAGGCTTACACCTTCATTTGGGGAATGGTTGGTGAAAACCAGGACTTCGATGACATGGACGGCTGTGCCATGACAGATATTTTATAGGAATACTCTTCAGGGCGGCTAATCATGCTGCCCTGTCTTATGTAAAACATCATATTGTTACAAATAAATTTGGAGGAAACACATATCATGAAAATTGCTTTAATTAATGAAAACAGCCAGGCTGCTAAAAACGAACTCATTTACAATACTTTAAAATCAGTCGTAGAACCAATGGGCCATGAAGTTGTAAACTACGGCATGTATTCTGCAGAAGATGCAAACCAGCTTACCTATGTACAGGTTGGTATTCTTACCGCTACGCTTCTTAACTCAGGCGCCGCTGATTTCGTCATTACAGGCTGCGGAACCGGAGAAGGTGCCATGTTAGCATGCAACTCTTTTCCACAGGTACTCTGCGGTCATATTGAGTCACCACTTGATGCTTACCTCTTTTCTCAGGTAAATGACGGAAATGCCATTGCTCTTCCATTCGCTGAGAATTTCGGTTGGGGTGGCGAATTAAATCTTTCCTATATCTTTGAAAAGTTATTCTGCACACCGGGCGGCGGCGGATATCCAAAAGAACGTGTTGTACCGGAACAGCGCAATAAAAAAATCTTAGACGAAGTAAAAAAGGTTACTCACCGTGATATGGTTTCTATCTTAAAAGACCTTGATTCCGAATTGGCAAAAGGAGCTTTCAGTGGGGAGAAATTTGAAGAATTGTTCTTTGCAAGTTGCAAGGACGAAGCTATTGCTAAGGCAGTGCGTGAAGTGCTGGGGAAATAGATATTTAGTTCACTAAATTATTTTGGCATAAAGTAATTGCACAATAAGAAAGAGTATCCCTTAT
>CAMGET010000164.1 GCA_946055175.1 uncultured Roseburia sp. | reverse complement strand
TACACATATTAAAAAAGAATTTGAAATCAATATGGCATGGCATCAGGTTGTTAATCGTTCTGCAAACAGCAACGTTTCTTCTATTCTGCAGAATTCAAAGGGGATTAATGTCCTTTCTCCAACCTGGTTTTATCTGAAAGATACCAAAGGAAATATCGGTTCTGTTGCCAGTTCCGATTATGTTGATTACTGTCACCAGCAGGGTGTAGAAGTATGGGCCCTTGTAAGTAACTTCGGTGCCAAGGATCAGGGACTTGAGAATCCGGACCTTGTGGAGATTTTAACTTATACCTCCCATCGTGATAATCTGGTCAATAATCTGATTTCTGCCGCAATCCAGTACAACTTGGATGGTATCAATGTAGACTTTGAATCTGTTGATCCGGCAGTCGGAGATGCATATATCCAGTTCATTCGGGAGCTCTCATTAAAATGCGCCAACAATGGCATTGTTCTTTCTGTTGACAACTATGTACCTACTGCCTATACAGCATTTTACGATCGCAAAGAGCAGGCAAACTTTGCTGACTATGTAGTAATTATGGCTTACGATGAATATTACGGTAATTCCGAAGAAGCCGGACCGACCGCTTCCATTGGATTTGTTACAGAGGGTGTTGAAAATACACTAAAGGAAGTTCCTGCCGATCAGATTATTTTAGGCATGCCATTTTACTCAAGAGTGTGGTGCAAAACTCCGGCCGCCGGCGAAGACGTTTCTGCTGCCGAAGAAGGTGACAATATCAATTATGATTTATCCTCTTATGCAGCCGGCATGAAGGAGCAGAAAAATCTTGCAAGTGTAAATGGTGTGGAACCGGTATGGCTTGACGATTACGGTCTGTACTATGTGGAATATAAAAACGGCAATTCTATCTACCAAATCTGGATGGAAGATGCCACATCACTAGAGCAGAAATTAAAGGTTATGGATTCCTATCAGCTTGCCGGCGGTGCCTTCTGGAAACTGGGATTAGAGCTTAGTTCCGTTTGGGATACCATTATTAAATACATCAACTAAATCACATAAATCCCATTGTTCGCGAATAGGATATAGAAACGAACAATGGGATTTTTTATGAACCGAAAAATCGAGCTTTTTATGACGCTTTCACTTCTATGTTGCGCTATTTTTCTTGCCAGAGAAGGTGCTATTTATGTACAGAATTCCCGCACACAGTCTGAGCCTTCAAAGGATAGCGAATCCACCGGACAAACCCAAACCGGAACTGGCTTCTGTATCGTAATTGATGCCGGTCATGGAGGAAAAGACCCGGGAAAAATCGGTGTAAATGGAGAATTGGAAAAAGACATAAATCTAACCATTGCCCTGCAATTAGGTGTAGCTCTTTCAAAAGAGCATGTGACTGTCGTTTACACCAGAACGGAAGATGTTGATTTATCCGATGGTGCCACAAACAACCTAAAGGTCGCTGATATGCAAAATCGCTGTCGGCTGATAGAAGAGGCTAATCCAATTTTTACAATCAGCATTCATCAAAACAGCTATCCTTCCACGGAGGTTTCCGGTGCACAGGTATTTTACTATACGCACTCCAAAGAAGGGGAACTATTAGCAGGAATTTTACAAGATAGCCTGATTACCAACCTCGATCCTTCTAACAGGCGGGCACCAAAGGCCAACGATAGTTACTATCTACTCAAAAAGACACCCACACCTACGGTTATCGTAGAATGTGGGTTTCTAAGCAATCCGACGGAAGCATCCCTTCTGTCTGCCACAGAATACCAGGAAAAAATCGTCTATGCACTTTCCACCGGTATTCTGGAATATTTAAAATCGAATGATTACATGTAATCTTCGATTACATATAATCTTCGATTACATATAATCTTCGATTACTTATAATCTTCGATTACTTATATGTTTCTTTTACTACACGGATAAAGGATTCTGCTATCTGATAAAGACGTGTTGTTGTCACCCCGCCTGCCTCGGTTGCAGAATCTTCTGTTTCTTTCACGGCTTGTGTCGAAAAATGATTTAAATCCAGCTCCGGAATATGAACCACCTTGAGATCTATCTCCTCATTTTTCTCCTGTAATGTATTTTTATGTGCTTCTATCTGTGCCTCAAGTTCCTCTTTTGTCTTTGCATCATCTGTCACGATTGTGCCTGTAATTTTTGCTTCTCTCGCTTGAAATGTAGCTGCGATTTTTCCGGAAATCCGGCTTTCCAGCATGATATCAACTATGCCGCGCTTTTCTACTCCATGAACGATTTTTAACGTAACATTTGTTACCTCATCTCCTACAAGTACCGGAACAGAATAAGTCTCATCCTTCGTCATTTTTTGCTGAATTGCTAACTGTGCACGCATCAGTCTGGCTTCTTTTATATCGATGGCAGTTACTTCTTCTCCATCAATCATTGTTTTCATTACATTTTCAGCTACTTTTGCTAATGCATCCTGCGCTTTAGCCATTTCCTCCGGAGAAGAAACCGCTTCGCCAAATGACTCTAACAATTGCTGCTTTATAGTTGCAAGCTCCTCCTGGGAAGAAGCATCTTTCGTTTTTACCGGTTCAAAAAGTTTTCTATAGAATTGGTTCCGATTCCGCATCATACTTTCCATGGCGAGGATGTTCTGAATGCTATTTGGAATATCATACTGCTCTAACATACGATAAACCTCCTCCGGGCTCTGAACACACTGCTTTATCTGAGCGAGCTGCTCGCGGATATATGCACTCTTTATATCCGCATCTTCATCATCCGTCTCCGCTAACGCTCTTGTAAACTGCTCCGGTGTCATCTCCATCCAATCCGGTCTCTTTTTCATTAATGTCGCCATTTTAGCAGGTGTAAGTACCTCTTTTGCATCTTTCACACAGTTTGTCTGATATCCTGCCATAATCTGATCCGTAATAGAATTATGGTAGCCGGCAGACTTTTCCCGCTCACCAAAGGATTCGTCTACCTTAAAATCCATCTTTTTTTGCTTGTTTGCAGACCGAACTGCTGTCAGAAGATTCCTTAATGTAATATCACTTCCCTGATTCAACAAGGCTCCGATTGCCGCACCATCTGTCTGTTCCACCTGATGAAGCAGGCGGTACACTCCGATATAGGAGCTTCGCTCTTCTTCCGAAATACTGTGATTCTGCTCCAATTTCCATAGATATTCACTAAATCGTTCGGTATCGTCACCATCCAGTTCCTGTTTTATGGATTCTGCCGTTTTATTAATCATACTAAAATCCATATTAAGCGGGTTATCGCCCCTACGCAGCATTTCAACCACGACTTTTGGTGTAAGATTCTTAAAAGTACGTTGCACTTCTTCATCTGCCGCTTTCATTCGGATGACTGACTCTTGCGTAATCTCTAACTGATTATACGCAAGGATACGAACCGCACGCCGATTTTCTTCTGTAAGCTGCATTTCTAAATCACTTAAAATATCATCTACATTGCGAAATGCCTTCTCATAAGTATCACCAAACTCTCTGCGCGGAGTTGTCATCAGTGGTTCATAGCTTTGATTTGCCCGTTCCATCGCTGCTTTTAATGCCGTACCGTTCTCATATACTCCCTCAATATGAGACACATCCGTATCCGGAATTCCCAACACATAAGCAGGAACCGATTTTATAGTGTCCAACTTTTCTGTTGTTTCTGCAAAAATGGTCACATTTTCTTCGCTGGTCTCTACGCCCTGTGCTTCCAACAGCTTTTCATAGTAGGCGTTTTCCTGCTTTTTTAATTCCTCTACCAGTTCAGCCAGCGGCTTTGTATCAATGGAAATGCCCTTTTTCAAAAGTGCATAATTTGCTTCTGCGGTCATTGCAAGACGTGTCTCTTCCAGCTGACGCTTTGCTGCCAGTAATCGCAAATCATCATAGAAGATAGTAATTCCTGCCTTTTCATCATTTGACGCAATTTTTAAGTTGGCAATGGTAAGTTCCATTCCCTTATCTATCAGATATGCAAGGTCTTCTTCTGTAGCACTTGTAATTACAGACATTGCATCCGAAGCCCGGTTCATTTTGCTGTAACCGGAAAGAAGCATCGCATCTTTGGGCATATGTCCTTCTGCCATTGCTTCTGCCATTGCATTTATAAGTTCGTCCGTATCCAATATGCCACTATACCCTTTTAAATCCTCTAAATAAGACAGATTTTCTACGGTCAGCGCAACCTCATTTGCCATTAACCACCTGCAATCATATAACGTTTGCTCATTTACAGACAAACCGGCTTCTGTAATAATTCTCTCTACCTGTACCTGTATTCCATCCAGACTGATCTCGTCCGCTGACGTAGCTGTATAGCTAGTGCCTCCGCTATAAGTTGCCTTATAAATATTTTCAATTGTAGGTTCCATACCATTGTCTAACAGATACTTGATGCCACCTTCTGTGAGCGGCTGTACTGTTTCTGCCAATGCATATGCCTTCATACAGTCTTCTATATTTTCATTGGAAGCCGGTAAATCAGCTTTCTTTAATGCATGCTCAATCTGTCCGGCCAATGCCTGGCTGCCCGTCAGTTCCTCCAACTGTTCTCTGGTCAAATCGTCACCAAAACAGGAAATATCACCACCTGCTTTTGCAAT
>CAMGET010000163.1 GCA_946055175.1 uncultured Roseburia sp. | reverse complement strand
ACTATTAAAGGACTGAAATTTGACTTTGAGAATGTGGAAGCGAAAAAGGTGAAGGATGTCCGTTGCCCAATTTGTAAAGGGGACATTGTACAGACTCCGTTTGGATTTGGATGTGCCAACTATTCCAAGGACAATCCTGAAAGCTGTCGTTTTTCAATTGGGAAAATGGCAGATAAGGCATTAAATGAAATGCAGATAAAAGAGTTACTAACCTTTGGAAGGACTTCAACAATTCGCGGTTTTAAGTCCAAAGGGGGAAAGAAGTTTGATGCAAGAGTTGCATTAAATAAAGATGAGACAGGAAAAGTAATCGGTCTGAAATTTGACTTTACGGATTTAGAAGCGCCAAAGGTGAAGGATGTGAAGTGCCCACTGTGCGGTGGTGATATCGTACAGACACCGTTTGGATTTGGATGTGCAAATTATTCGAAGGATAACCCTGACAGTTGTCGCTTTTCCATTGGGAAAATTGCGGGAGTCAAGTTAAAGGAAGCTCAGGTGAAAGAACTTCTGCTAAATAAGAAAACGGAAGTTATTAAAGGTTTTGTGGCAAAAACAGGTATGATGTTTGATGCACCATTAAAATTAACGGAAGACGGACAGATTGCTTTTGATTTTCCGGAAAAATCAAAGGCGGTAGAGACAACTGTTTCCTGCCCGAAGTGTAAAAAAATGATGCAGAAATCACAATGGTACTACGAATGTGAATGTGGATTTAAGGTATCGCATACAGTTGCAAAAGTGGAACTTTCTGAAGAGATAATCAAAGAACTGTTTGAAACCGGAAAAACAAAGGATAAAGTAATCGGCTTTACCTCGAAGTCAGGAAATGTGTTTGATGCCTGCTTAAAGTTCGAGGATGATCGGATTTCTTTTGACTTTGATAATCCGGGAAGTGCAAATGACGGAGGAAACAAACCGTTCTATGAGGAATTGGAAAGTAATCCGGTAGTACTGGAACAACAGGATGCAACTATGAATCGTGAGGAGGCGCAATACATCTCAGATGACGTCCCTGCTTTCTATGATGCCATGGCAGACGAAATCGCGGCATACCAGGAGCAGGAGATGCAGGAACAGATTTTAGGTGATGCCTTTTTAGCGGAAGAAAATTCGTAAGAAGAAGTTTCTATTGCATTAAAATGCCTAGAGATATAAAATCATTTCATAAGTTTAGGAACGACAGGAAGGAATTAAATATGGAAAACGCAAAAATTTGTAATTTATACGATTTGGAACAGACAATTGCAAAGGAATACTTAGAACAGTTTACATACCCATGGGAGGCCTTAAAGGGAATCAGTGATTATATTAAAACACTCGGTCCAGCCTTAGATACAGAGAAATTTGAACAGCGTGGAGAGAATATCTGGGTAGCAAAGAGCGCAAAAGTTGCACCGACTGCCTGCTTAAATGGACCTCTTATCATTGATGAGGACGCAGAAATCCGACACTGTGCATTTATCAGAGGAAGCGCTATTGTCGGAAAAGGTTCTGTAGTCGGAAATTCAACAGAATTAAAAAATGTCATTATTTTCAATTCTGTACAAGTGCCACATTACAATTATGTCGGTGATTCCGTGCTTGGATACAAATCACATATGGGTGCAGGCTCCATTACCTCAAATGTAAAATCAGATAAGACTTTGGTTGTAGTAAAGGATAAAGACGAACAGATTGAAACGGGACTGAAAAAATTTGGTGCGATGTTAGGCGACTATGTGGAAGTAGGCTGTAATTCTGTATTGAATCCGGGGACGGTAATCGGAAGACACAGTAATGTGTATCCAACCTCCTGCGTACGCGGTGTGGTGCCTGCAAATTCCATTTATAAAAATAAGACAGAAATTGTAGAAAAACAGTAAATATGTATCAGTTAGAATGGGAAAAAACAAACGAGGGTAATGCCAGATTATTGTGTATGAAAGAAACACCTGCAGAACTGGTACTGCCGGAGAAAATAAAAGGGCTGCCATTAACAGAGGTCGGCCCTTATTGTTTTAAAAATAATAAATTTATTGAGCGCGTGACGCTTCCGGATACAATAAAAAAGATTGACCGGATGGCGTTTTATAATTGTACAGGCTTAAGGGAATTGGAATTAGGAGCGGCTGTAACAGAGTTCGGCGGGGATGCCTTTATGAATTGCCATAATTTGCATAACCTTTTGATTCGCTGTGGTGCATATGATAAAAGCGGTGCCCGTTTAGTACTGCAACAGATTTCATCCGATATGCGGGTACATTTTATGGGTGATATGGGAAAAGAAGAGGCGTTAATCCTTTTTCCTGAATATTACGAGACTTACGATGAAGTAGCTCCTGCGCATTTGTTTGGACGCAATATTGAAGGCGAAGGTTTCCGGGCACGACAGTGCTTCAAAGAAGGAATTTTTGAATATACCCGTTATGACAGTATTTTTCAAAAAGCGTGTGCAGAAGAACAGGTGACAACTTTATGCGAAATGGCGTTAAACCGCCTGATTTATCCGGTCGGGTTGTCGGAAGCTGCAAAGAGACAATATATGGATTTTACAAAGTCACATATGGATGTAATTGGAAAGAAAGTTATTGTTTCAAGGGATATAACAACTTTACAGTTTTTATGCGAAAGGCAGTTAGTAAACAGGGAAACATTCGACCAATTTATACCGTTGGCTGCTGAAAACGAATGGGCGGAAGGAACAGTGTTTTTGCTACGGTTAAAAGAACAGCATTTTCACCAGAAGGAAAAAACGGATAAGTATGATTTTGATGAGTTTTAACAGACAAGAGGGGAGTGAAAAAGGTGGGGCATGTAAAAACTCAGGAGGAATGGGAGACAGAGATGTCTGTCAAAGTATTGGATTATGTGCGGAATGAGATTTATCTGGATTTTCGCTTTTTAAATATTGCCCTGTCTGCTCTTACTCCAAAGCGTGATGAAGCGATACATACCTTTGCGACAGACGGCAAATCACTTTTCTTTTCCTCAGAACAGGTGTTAAGAGTTTTTCAAAATAACAGTCTTTTTTTGGACCGGTTATATCTGCATACCATACTGCACTGTATTTTTTCTCATTTGTGGATTATGCCTGCAAAAGTGGATTCAGGCGAATGCCGCAGGTTATGGAATCTGGCATGTGACATTACAGTAGAATATGTCATTGATGGAATGAATAAGCCATGTACAAAGCGAATATTAAGCTGGTGCAGACAGAGTACATATGAAAAACTGAAGAAGGTAAAGGAAAGCATTTCGGCTGCAGTCATCTATCGGATGTTGTGGGAACTACCGGAAAAAGAAATAAGGAGCCTGGAAGCGGAGTTTTATACAGATGACCATTGCTATTGGCCGAAAAAAGAGGATGATGAGGCAAAACAGCAGATAGCAGCAGAAAATCATAAAAAATGGGATAAAATTGCAAGACAGACACGGATGGAACAGCAACAACGCGGAGATGAAAAGGAAGAGGGAGAACGCCTTTTGTCAAGTCAGATAGCGGCAGCAAAAAGCAGAAGAAACTATCGGGATTTTTTACAGAAATTTTCCGTGCTTCGGGAAGAAATGCATGTCGATCCGGATGAGTTTGATTTGAATTACTATACCTATGGCTTGAGGGTATATGGAAATCTACCGCTGATTGAACCGATGGAAAGCAGAGAGAGTAAAAAAATACGTGAGTTTGTGATTGTAATTGATACCAGCTATTCCACAAGTGGAGACTTGATAAAACAATTTTTGAAAGAGACGGCAGCGATTTTAAATCAAAGCGGAAGCTTCTTTGCGGACTCGGTTATTCGCATTTTACAATGCGATAATGCTGTACGAAATGACACGGTCATTCGTACAGAAGCCGAACTAACACAGTTCATGGAGCAGTTTGAACTGATTGGTGGTGGAGGAACAGATTTTAGACCGGCATTTTCTTATGTAAACGAGCTTATAGAACAAAAGAAGTGCAAAAATCTGGGTGGCTTATTGTACTTTACGGATGGGAAAGGAATTTACCCAAAACAGAGACCGGATTACAAGACGGCATTTTTGTTTTTGGAGGAATATGATGAGACACAGGTGCCGGCGTGGGCAATTAGGCTAAAATTGGAACCGGAAGAATTCTTACAGAGAGGTCAGAAAAGATGAATATAAAGCAGGCAAAAGATGAAATTAAACATACCGTACAGGCATATCTGGCAAAAACAGAAGAGGGAGCCTATAAGATTCCGGCAATAAGGCAACGTCCGATTCTACTGATGGGACCACCGGGTATTGGAAAGACACAAATTATGGAGCAGATTGCAAGAGAAGAGAAAATCGGTCTGGTGGCATACACGATTACACATCATACAAGACAGAGCGCAGTCGGACTTCCGTTTATCCGGGAAGAAGAATTTGAAGGAAAGACTTATTCTGTCACGGAATATACCATGAGTGAAATTATTGCCAGTGTATACCGTAAAATTCGTGACAGTGGGCAGAAAGAAGGTATTTTATTTATAGATGAGATAAATTGTGTATCGGAGACACTGGCTCCTACCATGTTACAGTTTTTGCAATGCAAAACCTTCGGCAATCAGTCTGTACCGGAAGGCTGGATGATTGTGGCGGCGGGC
>CAMGET010000162.1 GCA_946055175.1 uncultured Roseburia sp. | reverse complement strand
GAACATGCTAAAATTGTGATTTCCTGCAGTAATAAAAAGCGCGGGCTTGGTGATTCGAAATATAATGAGAGAAGAAGCGAATGTGAGACAGCATTAGCTGAGATTCAGAAAGTGATTCCGGTAAACAGTTTGGGAGAACTGACAGAGGAGCAGTTTGAAGCGCATAAAGATGCAATTGAAGATGAAGTAAGAAGAAAACGTGCAAAGCATGCAGTTTATGAAAACCAGAGAACTATTAAGGCAGTAGAGGCATTACAGAAGAATGACGTGAAGCTGTTTGGTGAACTGATGAATGCTTCTCATGTATCTTTGCGCGATGATTATGAAGTAACCGGTATTGAATTGGATACTTTGGTTGAGGAAGCATGGAAGATAGAAGGTGTCATCGGCTCCAGAATGACAGGTGCCGGATTCGGCGGCTGTACGGTCAGCATCGTAAAGGATGAGGCAGTGGATACCTTTATTCAAGAAGTCGGGGCTGCATATGAAGAAAAAATCGGTTATGCTGCAGACTTTTATGTAGTAGAAATCGGTGATGGTCCGGTGAAACTGGCATAGGCAGCAGGAGGAGTTATGATACAGGAAAGAATTTTAGAACTGGTAGAATATGGTCTGGTGACAGGACTTGTAGAACCGGAAGATAAGGGATATACCATCAATCGTCTGTTAGAATTATTTGGCTTGGATGAACTGGAAGATGAAGTGCTGGCAGCGTATGAAACGCGCGAGACGATGACAGAAGAAACAGCTGTTGCTTCCTTAGAAGAAATTCTGAGTGCGATGCTTGATTATGCAGCAGAACATGGATTGTTAGAGGATAATACGGTTACATATCGGGATTTATTCGATACAAAAATCATGGGAATGCTAATGCCAAGACCAAGCGAAGTGACTGCAAAATTCAAAACGTTATTAAAGGAGCGGGGAGCACAGGCAGCTACTGATTATTATTACAAGTTAAGCTGCGACAGCGACTATATCCGCAGATACCGTATCAAAAAGGATTTAAAGTGGACTGCTGATACAGAATTTGGAACTCTAGATATCACAGTAAACCTTTCCAAACCGGAGAAGGATCCAAAGGCGATTGCAGCTGCAAAATTAGCAAAGCAGAGTGGCTATCCAAAGTGTCTGCTCTGTAAAGAAAATGTTGGTTATGCGGGACGTGTAAATCATCCGGCGAGACAGAACCACAGAATTATTCCTGTGACGATTAATCAGAGTGACTGGTTCTTCCAGTATTCGCCATATGTATATTACAATGAACATTGTATTGTTTTTAATGCGCAGCATACACCGATGAAAATCGAACGTGCTACTTTTGGAAAGCTATTAGATTTCGTAGAGCAGTTTCCACACTATTTCGTAGGTTCCAATGCAGATTTGCCAATTGTAGGCGGCTCTATTTTAAGCCATGACCATTTCCAGGGCGGTCACTACGAATTTGCTATGGCTAAGGCACCGATTGAAAAGGAAATTTCGTTTGCAGGATTCGAGGATGTTGCAGCCGGTATTGTAAAGTGGCCAATGTCTGTGATCCGTCTGCGTGCAGCAGAAAAAGAGCGTCTTATTGCGCTTGCGGACAAGATTCTGCTTGCATGGAGAATCTATACGGATGCGGATGCATTTATTTTTGCAGAGACAGACAAAGAACCGCACAATACGATTACACCGATTGCGAGAAGACGCGGCAATGATTTTGAATTGGATTTAGTGCTTCGTAACAACATTACGACAGAAGAACACCCGCTTGGCGTTTATCATCCGCATGCAAAATTGCATCATATTAAAAAAGAAAATATCGGTTTAATCGAAGTTATGGGATTAGCCGTTCTTCCTGCCAGATTGAAGGATGAAATTGCAGCTTTAGAGAATGCAATTTTATCGGGCGCTAACCTTCGAAAAAATGAAGTGTTAGAAAAACATGCCGATTGGGTCGAAGAGTTCCTCCCAAAATATGAAGTTGTGAACAAAGACAATATTCATACGATTCTCCAGACCGAAATCGGCCTCGTGTTTAACGAGGTCTTAATAGACGCAGGGGTGTATAAGTGTACAGAAGAGGGAAGAAAGGCATTCCTTCGATTTATTGAGGAAGTAAATAAGTAGGTTTTTAGATAGGGGCTGTTTCAACTTCGAAGCAGCCTTTAAACATGTGTTTGTGCAGTGTGCATATCTTGGTTGTTAAAATAATGTCAAAATAGGCTCTTTGCCACTTGAAATAAATGGGAAAAGAGACTAAAATAATGACGGTTATGATTATAAAATAGGGAGAGTGTGAAAATGTGGACAATACCTTTTCTAATTATGTTTCCATTTTTGGTGTCCATCCTTATGTTTACCATTCGTGTAAACAAAGTGCGTAATACCATTGCGTACGCAAGTGCAGGTGTTATTATCGCAGCGACTGCAGCTATGGTTGTACAGTGGCTGACAGGTGGATGCCAGAATATGAATTTGTATTATGAGACACATCTGATTGACAGAGCGATGCTTGGCGTTGTAGTACTTCTCATGTGTCTGGTGACGTTCCTTTGCTTTAAATATAAGAGACGTCTTATCAGTTTGTTATCCATTATTCCAACGTTAATGATTGTGAAGCTGGAATTAAACGGACCGGAACTTTCATCCATTGCACATATTCATATTGACAGACTGTCTGTGTTAATGTGTGTGATTATTGGTCTGATTGGAAGTTTGATTGTGATTTATTCCGTAGGCTATATGCATGGTTATCATCATTATCATACGGAATTTGAAGACAGAAGATATTATTTCTTTATGCTGCTATTTGTATTCTTAGGTTCCATGTTTGGATTTGTTTTATCCGAGAGCTTATTATGGATTGATTTGTTCTGGGAAATGACCAGTATCTGTTCCTTCCTTTTGATTGGATATACAAGAACAGAAGAAGCAATTGCAAATTCCTTCCGTGCGTTATGGATGAATCTTTTTGGCGGTGTGCTTCTCGCGGTTGCAATCTGGCTGACAGCATATGGGACAGGAAACTTATCGTTACAGAATCTGGTAGCTCTTGGCGTAACAGGAGAGAAGGCAGTCATGATTCCAGTTGCTTTTATTGCGGTTGCAGCGCTTACGAAGGCAGCACAGATGCCATTTTCTACCTGGTTAATGGGAGCAATGGTGGCACCGACTCCATCTTCTGCATTGTTACATAGTGCTACTATGGTGAAAGCCGGTATTTATGTGTTATTCCGTCTTGCACCGGCGATGTGTGGTACAACAACGGGACTTTTAATCAGTTTTATCGGCGGTTTCACTTTCTTTGCAGCTTCCTTTATGGCGATTGCACAGAGTGATGGTAAAAAAGTGCTGGCATTCTCTACCATTTCTAACTTAGGACTTATGGTAGCATGTGCCGGTGTAGGTACTTCGGAAACCATTTGGGCAGGTGTGTTCTTAATGATTTTCCATGCAGTATCAAAAGCCTTATTGTTCCAGAATATGGGTGCAACAGAGAACTCACTTCACAGCCGTGACATTGAGAATATGCATGGTTTAATTTACAGACTTCCAAGACTTGGTATGTTTATGTTTGTTGGTATTGCAGGAATGTTCTTAGCACCATTTGGTATGTTAATCTCAAAATGGTCTGCACTGAAAGCTTCTGTTGATGAGAGCAATATTTTGTTGGTATTGTTTATCTGTTTCGGTAGTGCGACAACCATGTTCTACTGGACAAAGTGGATGACCAAATTAATTTCCTTTACTGATACGGAAATCAAAGTAAAAGATATTACAAAGAAGGACGAGTTGTTTTCATTGTCAATTCATGCAATCCTTATGATTGCACTTTGTCTGCTGTTCCCATTGTTGTCAAAGACATATGTGGAACCATTGCTGTTTGAAATGTTTGGTCATGCAACAGCTGTATTGCCAACAGCAGTATTGTATTTGCTGATTGTGATTATCTGCGTTATTTTCTGTGTGCCGATTTTGGCATTTAAGTATTCGGAACACATCGAAGTAAGCAAAAAATTGTCTTATATGAATGGTATTAATGTAGGTAACAACAAAGAGTTCGTTGACTCCTTTGGTGAGCCGAAGCATTTGTTTATGTCGAACTGGTATTTCAGAGTCCTTTTCGGACAGCGGAAGCTTATGGTTCCTTGTGAAATTATTTCAGCAATCTTTATGATTGCATTATTAGCAGTGATAATTGGAGGTGCAGTATAATATGACATATCGTGTGATTGGCGTTATCGCGTATCTTTTATTGGCACCTTTACTCGGTGGATTATTAAATGGTTTGGATCGTAAGATTTCTGCAAGAATGCAGGGAAGAATCGGACCTTCCATTTTACAGCCGTTTTATGATGTAAGAAAGCTTTTTTCAAAACAGTTTATTATTGTAAATCCGGCACAGACATTTTTGATTCTTTCCTATGTACTGACACTGGTATTTACAGGCTGTATGTTTTTTGCCGGAAGTGATTTATTACTTTGCTTCTTCGTGCTTTCAACAGGTGCAACTTTCTTAATGTTTGCTGCCTGTGTTACCAATTCACCATACAGTAACTTGGGTGCTTCCCGTGAACTGGTACAGATTATGAGTTACGAACCGGCAGTATTATTAACCTGCGTAGGTTTTTACCTTGCGACC
>CAMGET010000161.1 GCA_946055175.1 uncultured Roseburia sp. | reverse complement strand
AAAATCAAGGGATTGCGGATTTGTGGATAACGTGGATAACTTTTTGTAAAAACTCAAAAAATATGTTATGGTAACCAGCGGAAGAGCTAAATATATTTGATATTCAGGCATTTTTAAGAAAAACTTAATAAATATTATGTAAACAAAAAAATCCACATCCAAAAGTTGATTTTTTCAACAATTTGAATGTGGATAATGTGGATAACTTACTTCCTCAGCAAATTTTCACCAATATTTACTACATCTCCGGCTCCCATAGTTATCAACAGGTCTCCGTTCATACATTTTTTTTCAAGAAATGTTTCGATTTCTTCAAAAGTAGGGAAATAATAGCAGTCGGTTCCCCGATCTTTTAATTTCTTTAGTAAATCGGTAGAATGAATTCCATAAGTGTTTTTTTCACGTGCTGCATAAATATCTGCCAATACAACTGTGTCAGCCAGGGAAAGAACTTCGGCAAAGTCATCTAAAAAAGCCTTGGTACGAGAGTAGGTATGTGGCTGAAATACCAATATCAGACGTTTATGCGGATAGTTTGCGGCAGAAGTTAAGGTTGCACGAATCTCTGTCGGATGATGGGCATAGTCGTCAATAATGGTAACGCCATTTTTTTCTCCTTTATACTGAAATCTGCGGTCTGCGCCGCCGAATGCAGTTAACCCGGTCAAAATAGATTCTTTAGAAAGACCTAATTCCAAAGAAAGTGCAATGGCAGCAAGGGAATTGGATACGTTATGCATACCCGGAACGTTTAAGCATACTTCCATAATGGCTTCTCCTTTATGCATTACCGTATAGGAAGCACATGCTTTTTCATTAAAATGAACGTTGGAAGGATAATAATCAAATCTCTCTGTTGTACCGTAGGTGATTACGGAAGCAGGTAAACCTTCTGTCAACTCCCGGTAGTTTTCAATTTCACCATTGATAATAATAACGCCATCTGCTCTTGTATTGGATGCGAAGGAACGGAAAGAATGGCGTACATCCGCTAAGTCCTTAAAGAAATCCAGATGCTCGGCTTCTACATTTAATATAATGCTGTATTTCGGATAAAAATGTAAAAAACTGTTGGTATATTCGCAGGCTTCTGAGATAAAGTACTCGGACTGACCTACACGCAGATTCCCATGAATTGCTTTTAAAATTCCGCCTACTGTAATAGTAGGGTCACATTTTGCAGCGAGAAGAATCTGACTGATCATGGAAGTAGTGGTGGTTTTTCCATGGGTTCCGGAAACAGCAATGGAATTTTGATAATTATCCATAATCTGCCCAAGCAGTTCGGCACGGCTTAACATAGGGATTCCTTTTTTCTTTGCACGGACAAATTCAGGATTGTCCAATGCAATGGCTGCAGTATATACAACGAGATCAATTCCGTCTGTAATGTTTTCGGAAGACTGACCATAAAAAACCTGTATGCCTAATTCAGATAAATGGCGGGTAAGGTCAGATTCCTTTGCATCGGAGCCGGAAACGGTAAAATTCTCTTCACACAGAATTTCTGCCAAGCCGCTCATACTAATCCCGCCAATCCCAATAAAGTGTACATGAACGGGCTGATTAAAATTAATTTTATACATAAATATGCTTCCTTTCTGGCAATTGAATATCTACTTATATAGGTAATTATAACTTTATATTCCAAAAATGCAAAGATTTTATCTCTATTAATATGACAGATAAAAACAGAAACATTTGACAGAATTTGTAAAAAAATAAGAAAAATGGGGAAAATTGTATAAAATGACAAAAAATGAAAGGAATTCGTTTTAAAGTTGTGAAAAAACTTGTACAAGAAGGAATCAGTGTGATATACTTTTTGTATAGATAAGAGAATATATCTAAAAAGTGACGAGAGGTGATTGACGTGGTAAGAAAAGAAATGATAGCAATGCTACTGGCAGGAGGCCAGGGAAGCCGTCTGGGGGTATTGACTGCTTCAATTGCGAAACCGGCTGTTGCATTTGGTGGAAAGTATCGTATTATTGACTTCCCTCTTAGCAACTGTATTAACTCCGGTATTGATACCGTTGGTGTTTTGACACAATATCAGCCATTACGCTTAAACACGCATATCGGAATTGGTATTCCGTGGGATTTGGATCGTAATAATGGTGGAGTAACCGTTTTGCCACCGTACGAAAAGAGTAATAACAGTGAGTGGTACACAGGAACTGCCAATGCGATTTATCAGAATTTGAATTATATGGAACAGTATAATCCGGAATATGTACTGATTTTATCCGGCGACCATATTTACAAAATGGACTACGAAGTGATGCTTGATTTTCATAAGGCTAATAATGCAGATGTTACAATTGCGACAATGCCGGTTCCGTTAGAAGAAGCAAGCCGCTTTGGTATAGTGATTGCCGATGAAAATAAAAAGATTTCCGAATTTGAAGAAAAGCCGGAGCATCCGCGCAGTAATCTGGCATCTATGGGAATCTATATTTTTAGCTTTAAGGTGCTTAAGGAAGCCCTGATAGCGATGAAGAATCAAAGTAACTGTGACTTTGGAAAACACATCATCCCATATTGTCATGAAAAAGGACAACGCTTATTCGCTTACGAATATAATGGTTATTGGAAGGATGTCGGAACATTAGGCTCCTACTGGGAAGCAAATATGGAATTAATTGATTTAATTCCTGAATTTAATCTCTATGAAGAGTATTGGAAGATTTATACCAAGAGCGATATTATTGAACCTCAGTATCTTTCACCGGAAGCAGTAGTAGAAAGAAGTATCATCGGAGAAGGAACAGAAGTGTATGGGGAAGTACATAACTGTGTCATTGGTGCAGGAGTATCGATTGGAAAAGGCGCAGTGGTCAGAGATTCCATTATTATGAAGGGAACGAAGATCGGAGAAGGCGCAGTTGTTGATAAAGCAATTATTGCAGAAAATTGCGAAATTGGCGATCGTGTAAAACTTGGTGTGGGTGAAGAAGCACCAAATACATATAATGAAAAGGTTTATGCATTCGGTCTGGTAACGATTGGAGAAGGCTCTGTGGTACCGTCTGATGTGTCTGTCGGAAAGAACACTGCGATTTCCGGTGTTACAATGAAAGAGGACTACCCTGATGGTGCCCTTTTAAGCGGTGGAGTAATAATTAAGGCAGGTGACGCAGAATGAAGGCAGTAGGTATTATTTTAGCCGGTGGAAATAACAGCCGGATGCACGAATTATCCAATAAAAGAGCAATTGCTGCAATGCCGATTGGCGGCAGCTATCGCAGTATTGATTTTGCGCTTAGCAATATGAGTAATTCCCATGTACATACGGTAGCGGTTCTGACCCAGTATAGTGCAAGATCATTAAATGAGCATTTAAGTTCTTCCAAATGGTGGGATTTTGGCAGAAAGCAGGGCGGACTTTACGTATTCAATCCAACTGTAACGGTAGATAACAGCTGGTGGTATCGTGGTACGGCAGATGCGATGTATCAGAACATTGATTTCCTGAAAAAAAGACATGAGCCATATGTGATTATCTGTAGTGGGGATTGCGTTTACAAGATAGATTTTAATAAGGTCTTAGACTATCATATTGAAAAGAAAGCAGATATAACCGTTGTCTGCAAGGATATGGATCCAAAGGAAGATGTCAGCCGTTTTGGTGTAATTCACATGAATGAAGAATCACGAATCGTCGAGTTTGAAGAGAAACCTATGGTGACGAATTCGAATACAGTGTCCACAGGAATTTATATTATGCGCCGCAGACAGCTGATTGAGATGTTAGAGCGCAGCGCAATAGAGGGCAGATATGATTTTGTGACAGACATTTTGATTCGATACAAAAACATGAAGCGGATGTATGGTTATAAGATAAAGGAATATTGGAGCAATATTTCCACAGTAGAATCTTATTTCAAGACAAATATGGATTTCCTGAAGCCGGAAGTGCGTAAGTATTTCTTCCGTGAGGAGCCTGCAATTTATTCGAAGGTGGATGATTTGCCGCCTGCAAAATACAATACAGGATCCGAAGTACATAACAGCTTGATTTCAAGTGGATGTATCATAAACAGTAAAGTAGAAGACTCCGTTTTGTTTAAAAAGGTGTTTATTGGAAAGAACTGTGTGATTAAGAACTCCATCATATTAAATGATGCGTATATTGGAGATAATTCACATATTGAGAACTGTATTGTAGAGAGTAGATGTACGTTAAATGCAAATACATATTACTGTGGGGAGAATGGTATTAAAATCGTATCTGAGAACAATCAGAGATACATTTTGTAAATACGGACGGTATATTTTTACAACATGGGCGCTTGACTAAATATAGGCTCAAGAAGGGGGCACGAATTATGAAAATTACAGATGTCAGAATCAGAAAAGTGGAAAAAGAAGGAAAAATGAAGGCTGTTGTTTCCATTACCATCGATGAAGAATTCGTGGTACATGATATTAAAATCATCGAAGGTGAAAAAGGATTGTTCATAGCAATGCCAAGCAGAAAAGCAGCAGACGGTGAGTATCGGGATATTGCTCATCCGATTAACTCCGATACGAGAGACCGTATTCAGAAACTGATTCTGGATAAATATCAGGAAACTGTAGCAGCAGAGGAATAAAATAAAGGGATATTTAGCTCATTAAATTATTTTAGGC
>CAMGET010000160.1 GCA_946055175.1 uncultured Roseburia sp. | reverse complement strand
AGCTCCTTGAGGAAGTTGTGCAAACATGGGTAAATATTTTTTTATATAATATTTCTGCAACACTATAATACACTATAATTCAATATAATTTTGTATAAAGTCTATAATTCACTATTATAAAAATAAACATCTTTCTCTTGTCTAAATTCCTACAACTTGTTATATTACATGGTAGTATCAATGGAGGTGTAGAATATGAAAAACCTAACAGAAGGAAAACCCATTAAACTTATCTTACAGTTTGCCCTTCCTCTTTTCATTGGGCAGTTGTTTCAGTTATGTTATAGCTTAGTCGATACTCGTATTGTTGGAGAAACACTAGGGGAAAGTGCACTTGCTGCAGTAGGTGCCACATCTACATTAAGCGACCTATTAATGAGCCTTTTGATGGGAATCTTAAATGGATTCGGAATTGTCATCGCCACCTGTTTCGGTTCCGGAAACGAACGTAATTTAAAAAAAGCAATTGGCAGTACACTTCTTTTTGGATCTTGTGCTGCTATCTTTGTAAGTATTTTCAGTCTTATCTTTCTCGTACCGGTTTTGCGCTTTTTAAATATCTCTGCAGAATTGCTGCCAAGTGCAAGAGCATATATTACAATTATTTTAGCAGGCCTGATAGCCGGAACATTTTATTATATTTGTGCAACTATTTTACGTTCCATGGGAGATAGTTTTACTCCGTTATTATTTTTAATTCTTTCTACCATATTAAATATCTTTTTAGACTATGGATTTATTTTGTACCTCAACATGGGAGTTGCAGGAGCTTCTTTCGCAACTGTTCTTGCTCAAGCAGTATCTGCAGTTCTATGCTTTCTATATATGCGCACAAAATACCCGCAATTAAAACTTGAAAAAGAAGACTTTGAATCCGATAAAACTCTGCTAAAAAGAATGTTTGCCACCGGTTTTTCCATGGCATTTATGTCTGCGTTTGTACAGCTTGGTACCTTCTCTTTGCAAACAGCAATCAATTCTTTTGGTACTAATATCATCGTCGCACACTCTGCAGCCCGCAAAGCGTCTTCTATCTTTATGATGCCTTGGAGTGTTTTAGGCAGTACGCTGGCTACCTTTTGTGGTCAGAACCTGGGTGCCGGAAAATATTCTCGCATCAAGAAAGGCTTGCTCGACACCCTGTTTCTTACCTGGGGTTGGTCCGTTTGTGTCATCCTCATTACCTATACCCTTGCGCCGCAGCTGATACATGCCATTACCGCTACGAATCAGGCTGAAATTATAGAAACAGCCACACTTTATCTTAAAGTAAATACGATATTCTATTTTGTTCCGAGTGTCATCTGTCTGTTCCGTAATGCCATGCAGGGCTTCGGCGACAGTAAAACCCCTGTATTTTCCAGTGCTTTAGAGTTGCTTACCAAAGTTGCGGCAGCCTTCCTTTTAGCACCGACCATTGGTTACTGGGGCATCATTGTATCGGAGCCGATTGCATGGTTTATAATGGTGATTCCGCTTGTGATAAATACCTTTAGGAATCCGGTGCTGCGCAAAGAAGATGTTGTAGAGTAGATAAAGAGCAGGCGCAATTTTTATCTACTCTACACTCTTTAATGCTTCCACCGGATCAATTTTATTTAGCGTCTTATTCGTCATCAGATTTACAATCAATGCAAAGCTGATTGATAAAATTGATGCATACAAATAACTTTTCGGATAAAGATTCGGATAGAAGTAAATGGACGGCATCTCTAATACCCCCATCAGCCATATTCCAAGCATCTTGCCAAGCGGCATACCAAGTAAAATACCAAGTCCGGTTAGAATCAGAGTTTCTTTGTTTACGTAGGCATGCACTTCCGCATCATAAAATCCCAAAACTTTAATAGTTGCAAGTTCTCTCTCTCGTTCTGAAATATTGGTCGCTGCTAAGGTAAATAATACGACAAATGCCAATGCGGCCGCTAAAACAATAATAATATATACAACTAAATTAATAATACGAAAAGCACCGTTAAAGCCTTCCTGCATGTTCCTTCTTCCCATTGCGGAAAGAATACCGTCACTTTCTTTCATTTTATCCAAAAAGGCATCCTGCTCCGGTCGTTCTCCTTTTAGAAGCACATAGGCTGCATTTGGTTCGAAAGTGTCATCAAAGCATTCCTCATATGTGGACTGTGTCATATAAATGCTGTTACCCAGATAATTCATGACAATTTTCGTCACTTCTACATCTGCCTGTTCCAAATCAAGCGTTTGCAGGGTCACAAAATCTTCTTCTTCAAAGCCCACCACCATACTTAGATTCTTCGTTATAAATACATCTTCCTCTGACAGTTTTACCCGTTCGCCGTTTTCATCATATAAACGAATAAAACGAGAAATCTTTGCATTCTCCGGAATGACAACCAACTGAACGGTTTCCTCTTTTCCGTTCTCTGCAGTGATTTTTACATTCGTCATCATTGTATTCAGATACTTCCTGACAAGAGGTTCCTCCTCCAGGTAAGATAACATTTTATCATTATCCTCTGCAACCAGCACTGCATCATAATGATAAGTTTCCTCATATTGAAGCGGCATCAGTCCTGTCACCGTATCCTTAATGGTAAAACCTGCAAGTAATAGAGCCGTACAGCCTGCAATACCAAAAAGTGTCATAAACAGACGCTTTTTATATCGGAACAGATTTCGTGCCGTTACCTTATTTAAAAATGACAACTTACTCCAGATTGGTGTAATCCGTTCCAAAAGTACTCTTGAGCCGAGACTTGGTGCCTTCGGCCGCATCAGCATTGCCGGCATCCCTCTTAAAACAGAATTACAGGATATATAGGCAGCTCCTACAACTCCCAAAATAAATAAGAGGATTCCTCCGATTCCGTACAAATAATTAAATCCCAGCACATAATTCGGCAGCTGATACATGACGCCAAACACATAAAACATAATTTCCGGCAATACAATGTATCCCAGAAGGTCTCCTAAGATGCCTCCCAGAATGCATGCCATCAGCGCATATATGATATACTTTCTACGGATTTCGTTATCGGATAGACCAAGTGCCTTGTAAGTTCCAATCAGCCCTCTGTCCTCTTCAATCATTCGACTCATCGTGGTTAGACTGATTAAAATAGCAATCGTAAGAAACAGAACCGGAAATGCATTTCCAAGCGCCTCAATACAGTCTGCATCTGTCTGAATGGTACTGTAACCTCCCAGAGAGGTTCTTGTCATGATATACCACTCCGTCATCTTTAAGTCAGCCACTTTCTGTTTGGCATCTTCCATTTCTTCCAATGCGTCTGCCTTTTCCGATTCATAGTCCGTAACCTGGTCCTCTAATTCCAGTTGCCCGTCTTCCAATTCTTTTTTGGCGCTCTCAATTTCATCTCGTCCATCATAGAGTTTCTGTTCACCGGTCGCTAAATCATCCCAACCTTTTTCAAGTTCTGCCCAGCCGTCATCTAACTGTTTTCTGGCATCATCGATTTCTGCTTTTGCTTCCGCCAATTTTGCACGGCCATCTGCCAGTTCCGCTCTTTTTTTATTGACCTCTGCACGACCATTTGCAATCTCCGTCCTGCCATTTGCAATTTCTTCTCTGGCATTTGCTTCCTCTTCTACCATGGAAGCTCTTGAATCCTGCAGCTGTGTCAGTTCTGTATTTAATGCATCAATTTTGTCCTGGCTTGCCCCGGAAGCTACTGCCTCTGTAATTTCAATCTGTTTCAGTACAATCTGATTGTCAATATAGGCAATCATCTGAGGATATGTCTCATCCAGCTGTGCTTCAGATTCATTCAACTGCTTTTCAGACTCATTTAACGCAGTCTCTGCTTCATCCAGTGCCTCCTCGCCTGCATCCAGCTGTGCTTTCGCATCCTCATACTCAGATACCCCTGCCTGATATTCCACTTCTGCGCGGTCCAGTTTGCGTTCGTTCTTAGAAAGCTCCCGCTCACCTTTTATCAGATCACGCTCTGCTTTGGTCAACTCTTTCTCGCCATCCGCCACTTCCGTCCAGCCATCTTCGATTTTCTGTTTTGCGTCTGCAATTTCTTCTTCCGCTTCGTCAAAAGCTTCCCACATTTCCTTTTCGGCATCTGCAATTTCTTTTAACGCATCACCGGTAACTTTATCGTAACGTGCCCGCTCTCTGTCTTCTTTTATCTCCTCCTCTAAAAGCGTAACGATTTCATCAACCTTTTTCTCGTATTCTTCTGAATAGCATGCCAATTCATCGGTTTCCTCTAAAGTAAGATACATTGCAGTGTAAATATCCGAGCTTACCGCTTCTTTACAAACATAAAATATGTAATCTGTTATAGAATTGTTTCGAAATGCAACCGCACCCTCTGCACTATTAATGTCCGTTACATCAATAGCCACTCCGGAAATCCTGTAACGTCCAAATAAAAAGTTGGGTTTTTCCTCATCCTCTATATTGTTCTTTTCTTCAATATAGACAAAATCACCCACCTGTTTTCCGGATTCATGGATATATTTTTCGGTCACCAGAATTTCCAATGCAGTATCCGGGATTTCTCCTTCCAGTAAATACGGAACATTGATTCCTTTTTCGCTCAACACCTTCATGGTGGCCTGTTTTCTTGAACCATCCAAAAGTTCGGTATACACATCTTCCGTGTAAGTCCCTTCCACCGTCTCAACGCCTTCCAGCTTTGAGACAGCATCAATGTCTTCTTCCGTTAATCCTAACGTGGAAACAATGGAAATATCATATAAATTTTGTTCATCAAAAAATGCATCCGCTGAATATCTTAAGTCATCGCATCCCGC
>CAMGET010000159.1 GCA_946055175.1 uncultured Roseburia sp. | reverse complement strand
TTTCTCCAAGCGTACTATCCGCATGAATAAAATCTAAATCCCTTCTCGTGCTAAAGGCACTAAAGTCTGCCACTGCAATTTTTCTTTCCGGGTCCATTAAGTAATACTGTTCGTCACGCGGGTTATAAGATACCGGAATAGTAATTTCTTCTTCGCTTCCGTCATAGCGGTTGCAATAATAGGTATAATACTTTGTTTCTAATCCTTCAAAATAACTCTCACTTAAATACTCTTTGTTATCCGTCGCCAAATGTACCACCGGATAATATTCCGGAAGCACCTCACCTGTAACGGTAACAAAAAATTGGTAATACGGCATTCCAAAATCCGGACTGTCAAATGGATTATCTGCATAGATAGAATAAGCACTATAGGTCTGTCCATCCACAGTAACCGCTATTTTTTCTACATGGTCTTTATAATAATGTAATTTTTGTCCATCTCCATAAGTGAAATTTTCATCTAATATTGCAATGGCTTCCTCCGGAGTAATTTCCTTTTCCGGATGATAAATACCTATATTAGGCGTAAAGGAGCAGGTTAAACCTGCTGTATACCCATCCGGATCTACGATTACTTTTAATGTCGCATACAATATGGTTAAATCTCCATAGCGTTGCTAGAACGTATAATAGGTGTAGCCCTGTTTATCTCTTGTTGCAAAGCTTGCAAAAAATTCAGAGCCGGCTGAAAGTCCTAAAAGACTCGCCATTGGCTGAATGGTCGCCACCGCATCCTCATAATCTTTGACTACCAGATCGGAATAGCGTCCGTTTAAAAACACGAGGTAGCCCTGCTTGTTATAGACCATTCTTGCGTTTCCCTGATTCATGTTCTGTATGTCAGTTTCTGTCAACTGGTCCTTAGAACCAATTTTATAGCTGTCATCCGTTTGTGTACTTGCCGTTCCGTCAAAATACTGATTCGGTAGTAGCGTATAGGTTTCATAAGTCGTACTACACCCACAAAGTGACAGGCAAAGTACAAATGCAATTAAGGCTAAGTATTTCTTTTTCAAACCATTCCCTCCTCGCTTTTTCAATAAATTTCTATATTCCCGAGTTAACTATGATTAGTTCACCGTGTATTCGAATGCTGAAACAGAGACATAAGACACTTCGGAATAGTTAAAGAACTCCTGCGGGATGGATAGGAAATACACCGTTGCACTGTGTGCATCCAGTTCAAAGTTCAATCCTGCACTCACTTCAAACAAGATACCCTGCTCACATTCCATGGCAAGATAATCCATATTTCCAATGGTCACCTTTTCATCTGTCTCATTTGCAAAATACAAGGTCACATAGAAATTACCCAGTTCATCATTGAATACCTCTGCAACGGCACCATAAACAATATTTTCATAGCCAAAATATTGTTCCAGATTAAATGGAGGCAAATATTTTCGATAGAATAGTCCTAAGGAATACGCTTCATAGCAGTAGTCTGTGAGCGTATTTCTGTAATATGTATCCTCTAATGGAGAGCCTGCTACGGATGTAGCTTTTACTTTTAAAGACTTACTTGTTTCATCGTACTCTAACAGCGCACCAAAAATATAACTGTCTACTTTTGTCTTTGGATAATCCTTTGGAACCGTATAAAATACGACACTGGCAAAGCACAAATTTCCTTCCTGCGCTGCAATCAATACCTTATGATTTGCAAATTCGCTTGGGCTTCTATACTGCATAGAGTAGAACTGGTTCACCAGGTTCTCACTTACATCAGAAGTAAAGTATTTCGCAAAAGTGGACCTGTCTGTATTTTTTGCATTCATAATGTTAGTAAACAGTTCATAGATTTTCTTTTCCCCAAAAGCATCCTCACTGTAGACTTCACCGTCTTCTTCCTTCTGGTCGCCACTTTGTTTTTCCTCTGATGTATCTGCATACAGATAGTCATTGGAAGGTTTATATGGCACACTAAAATAATAAAAATAGTCCTTCCACAAGCCATTTGCCGCAATTTTCATAAAGTTGTATTTATTCGCGGTATGCGTAATGGATGCTAGTCCCGTCTCATCCATCTGATAATATAAAATGTTGTCACAGTAGGTATAGCCGTTCTCGTTCATGGTAAATTCTACCAGATTTTTATCCTTATTTGCAGATAGCAAGGCATCCTTTGAGGCATATACCACACGCCCTCTCATCTCAATCGGATTTCCTGCGTAATCATAGGTATACAAAAGTGTTTTCCCTTCCTCAAACGAGCAAATCAGATAATCTTTTCCTGCTGGTGTAAAGAAGAGTTGATCTGTATCATAGTTTACGATGTCTTCTGCTGTATACATCTGCGGCATAATCAACACTTCATCAAATGGAATTGCATAATCATCATACAAAGTAGTATCGTCACTATCTGTGGAAGTATAGGTCATAGTCTCTGCATTCTTAATGATATCGTCTGCTGTCAGAGCAGGCGCCTTCGTTTCCTCTTGTTGTGTCGTATTGTTTTCCGAAGAATTCGAATCCGTATTCTTTTTTTTGCATCCTGCCGCCAGAACCAATATTGCTAATAATCCCATCAACAATCGAATGATTGATTTTCTCATCATTTTTTACCCTTATCCTTTCTAACATATGGTTCGAGTTCTTTTGTTTGATTTACTAGCACTTCCGGTGTAGCGCTATAATACTGAACGACATAATCGTATAGGAGCTTGCCAACGTAATTTCCATCTACCACAACATTATAGGAATCTTTACAGAAATTACTAAAGAATTTCTCCTGAGCAAACATATCTACATATCCAAGGAAAATATATTTTTGGTCTTCCGGCTTAAAATACAATTCCATTAAGAATGCAAAGTTGGTTAAATTCTGTCCATATCTAGGATTTTCGAAATCCTCTAAATCTTTTAATACCTCTTTGACATTCATTCCCCATAAGGTACAAAAAGCGTTCCATCTTCTAGGTAATGTAAACTGATTTGAATTTATCATTGCATCGTAGAAAGAATTAAATACCAAATCTGTGTAAAACTCGATTGCATGTTTTCCGGTGCCGAGAATGGAACCTGCATCACCTGCTTTTGAATTACCAAACAGAATCCCTACTACCACTTCAAACGCTGCCACCGGCGACGGCACATAAGTGGCAACTGCCGCCATATATGAGCCTGTCACTACAGATTTGGCAAATGCCTGTTGATAGCTATCTCCTTTATTGACGTAATTAAAAAAGCTATTGATGTTGTCTAGCAATTCCGTTGCTTTTGTAAGTTTCGTAATACCATGCTTATCCTTGACATCAACCAAAGATTGATAAAGGAATTTCAATCCTTCAAATCCCTGTTTCACATATTCCATATCCTTCATTCTGGCTTGGTGCATTTTTTCTTGAAGCTGCGCGGACAATACTGTATCCCCTTTTATTTTTAGTTCTTGAATCTGTAATTGTTTCTTAACTGCTGCTGCATAGAGTTCTCCTATTTTCAGCAATTCAGGATCATTTAAATGTTCATTAATAAATTCTCGCGGAATATCTCCATATCCTGTTAAGGCATTGATAATGGCATAGAACATATCTTCATTGATATCCCCATCCATAAGCAGTTCCATGAGATAATCCATACATACCTTAGAATCTTCAGAGATAGAGCCTGACAACGTACCAATATTTGAAATGTCAAAATCCAAATCCGGCCAGTCTATGCCTTCCCCAACGCCAGCCTTTGGCAGCCATTCTTTGTATTCTTCTACGTCCTCTATGATTTCAATGGTAAAAGGACCCGGATAGTTATTTTTTTCATCTACCTTAATGTACATTCCCAAAACCCCGGCTTCCTTATCCACATAGAGCCGGTTAATGGTATCCCAGGTAATTGTATTTTTTGCTGCATATAAGGTAACACCCAGAATTCTCTCCCTGTTTGCGTAAACATCTACTGAATAGGCATAATCATCTTCAGCACCTCGCAGGTTGAAGTAATCATAATTACCTTGCACTGCATCATACCATCCAAAGGCGTTGCTTGAAATGTAGCTTATAGACGGAGGCAATAAGATTTCTGACAGATTAAAGCATCCTTCAAAGGCAAAGTCACCTATCTTCTCTAAGAAAGGGAAGTATGGGAAATTAACAAGATAGATACAATCCTTAAAGGCAAAATTATCAATGGAATATACATTGGCTCCTCCCAGAACCTCGGTCAAATTCGGACATCTGCAAGCCTTGATATAGGTAATATTATCTGTGATTGTAAGAACCCGCACATTGGTGTTCGTCAGATTCAACCCAACCACCTTACATTTATTTCCATCATAAGAAATTGTTTCCGGAGTTGTCAGATTTGTAGCGTTTGCTGTGTAATTTACTTCGGCGTACCATTCGCCCTCGTTTTCCCATGCATTTGTAACGAACCAGTGATGGGTGTCTTTGGGATACTTCGTTCGGTCATTACTAATTTTATAATAATATGATCGGGTTCTGGAAACCTGCGATTGATACTGTTTGTAGGAAGGGGTATTATTGTTTGCAGGAGTGGTTCCAATCACACGAACTACCGGATCCTCAGCCACATACATCATTTCATTTCCAAAGCCACGATTTCGAAGTCCGGCAGTATATCCCTGTTTTAAAAGTTTCCTCGTTTCAATGGATAGTTCCCCATAGGTAATCAAACCATCCTTATCCCGATCCTTATCCGTACCGCCCTGGTTTTGTTGATCCGAAAGCATGGAAGGAAAATCCGATGCGTATATGATATCAGGTGCACGAAACAGGAAAAAAATTGTAGATATTATCGTTAAAAATAAGATATATTTTCTCA
>CAMGET010000158.1 GCA_946055175.1 uncultured Roseburia sp. | reverse complement strand
GTCCTTTTTATTTTCAAAATACAGTTCTATCACTTTATATTATAGAAAAAAGCACTGTCTCATCGAACAACGATCAGACAACGCTTTCTCTTGTCAATTCTAATTTATGTCTGATGCATCTGTTATTTCATCTGCAGCAATTCCTTTTTCTGCTTTCAGTTTTTTATTTGCATCTTCAACATTCATTCTTGAAAGTGCAAACATAATCAATACATCAAAGATTAACGGAAGCCAAAGATACATGAACTGCATCATATCAAGTGCAGACTGTGGCTGAGTTGCATTTGTTCCGACATATCCACTGAGCTCAAGCATCCATCCAACAACAGCGGTTCCAATACCTCCACCGATTTTTACACCAAGAGAAGTACAAGAGTACATCGTTCCATCAATTCTCTTTCCCTGTGTAAGATAAGTGTATTCAGAGCAGGATGCAATAACAGCATTCATATCTCCCTGCCATGGTCCCTGGCCTAAGGCTGCAAGAGCTGTAAACGCCATCATCAGCGGAACACTACCCATATATCCGGCAACAACAACAAGTGCTCTACCGATGACTGCTAAGACATAACCTCTTAAGTTCAGTTTATACATGCCTTTCCACTTACCAACTAATGTCGGTGTAAAAATCAGGGCAATGATCAGTGGAATATTTACTGCCCATGCAAATTGTCCAAACAAATTCTTATTTTTCAGTACCCATGTCATGTAATAAATGCCAGCTCCAATCATGGCACCATATAACTGCTGTAAAATATATGTTCCACAAATCATCATGTAATATTTGTTTTTGACAAGAAGCTTGAATGCCTGTACCATTCCATACTTTTCATTATCATTCTTTACTTCTCCTTCATTAAGTTCTTCCTCCGGAAGTTCCTTAACAGAAAGTGCTGAAATCGTATTTACGACCAGACCAATGATTGCATAGATAATAGCAACCGTTCTCCATGCCGCAGCATCTCCACCACATTTATCTACAAATCCAACTGTAATCGCCTGAATCAGAAGACTTGTTGAAAATGCAAAAATAAAACGGTAAGATCCCATCTGTACACGCTCTTTGCTGTTCTTTGTAATCAGTGACGTAAGTGCTGAATAAGCAATATTGTTTGCTGTATAAAACACACCATTTAACAGTGTATAAGAAATAAAGAACCATGCATATTTAGCCGTTGTTCCCAAACTCACCGGTACTGCAAAGCAGCCGACCAGCGTAATGGCACAACCAATATATCCGTATAGCATCCAGGGTTTCGCTTTTCCCATTTTACTGTGTGTTTTGTCAATCATTGATCCAAAAAATATATCCGTAAAACCATCAAATAGTTTTGATACGGCAATCAGGGTACCCACGACACCTGCAGCAAGTCCTACCGAGTCCGTCAGATAGACCATCATAAAAGATGTCAGGAACGCATAGACTACATTACCTGCAATATCACCTGATCCGTATCCAATTTTGTTATACCATTTCAAATACTTTTTTTCTTCCATCGAATTTCTTTGCTCCTCATTTTCATCGTACTTAGAATCTCAATATGGCTAACCGTATGATATCTAATTCTGTTTTTTTCTCTGATTTTGTCTGATTGCTCTGTATATCCGGACTTTACATTACAATCAGACTCTCTTTCCTTGTTTACGGGTTACATGAAACTTTATTATCCCTTTACATACGGTATCAGTGTAAACTGAAACCGGAATAATACATCATCAAATCGGTACTGCTCCAATACAACTGGACCACAACTATTAGAACCAATGCCATTTAATGCGTAGTCAACACAGAATACTACACTATCTGATTCTATTAATTCATAATTATGCGTTTTCTTCTCAAGTTCTTCCTGTGTATAATAAGAAGCATTGAATGAAAATGCCTTTTCTGCGGATGCCACAATTCCATATCGACTGTTGTTAAGCTCTACATATTCACAATCATAATGGCTTCCATTTTCCTGTGGACGGATATAGTCCTCATGTAAATCCCCTACATCTGCCCGGTACAAACCGTGGCTCGCAGCCTGATGTTTATCACAATAACTTTCCTGTGGTCCCATTCCAAAGTATCTTACAGCTGAAAGTTTTTTATCCAGGAACATCCTCACACCAAATCTCGGAAGATCCGGGAATTCATCGTCTTTTGTTACTGCAATATCTGCATCAATCTTTCCAGCAGCTTCTATTTTCCATGTAATCGTCACATCAAGAATCTTCTGTACTGTCTCTGCCACAACGGATGCATGGCTTGTAATTTTCACACCATGCTTTCCCTGCACGACCTCTGTCGTGTAAGCTCTTGTATAAGCTTTATCATAGTGGGCTTTCTTCCATTCAGACTTGATGTACATATCGTTATCTGTTGGAGCTCTCCAAATATTTAATTCCATCGGATGGTTCAAGTATTCCCGCCCTGCGAATTTCATCTCTGTAAAGAGTGCAGTACGTTTGTCTATGGTATAAGCAAATTCACGCCCCTTGATATGAATCTGTGTATCATTTTCATTTACCTGTAATTCAGAGTCCACTACTGTTTCTGGTATCCATTTCTCTGCAAGTTTACATTTTGTATCCTCTTTACTTACCTCAATTTCATCAAATCCAAGAATATGGTCTTCATCCAACAGTGGCAATTCTTTTTTCAGATGGTAAATAAGTTTTAAATAACATTTCCCATTCTCTGGAACATTGATCTTCAGGTTTGTTTTTCCTTCCCCGTGTGGTGCCACAGAAAACTCCGGAAGTATGCCTTTGCTGATCACAAGACCATCCTGTGTCAGCTCATAACTAATCTTCACATAATCTTTCAAGTCATCAAAATCCATGTAGTTATGAAGCACCAGTTCTCCGCTTTCTTTGTTATAGGAAATAACTCTTGCCGGGCGATAAACATTCTTGTATTCCAAAAGTCCTGTATGTACCGTTCTGTCCGGATATACTAATCCATCCATACAGAAGTTGCCATCATGAATTTCTTCGCCATGGTCGCCCCCATAAGCATATATAGTCTTTCCATTCTCAGCAGTTCCATGAGCAATCGCATGGTCACACCATTCCCAGACAAAGCCGCCGCACATTTTATCATTATCCTGAATCATCTGGAAGTAATCTTCAAAATCTCCAGGTCCGTTTCCCATGCTGTGACAGTACTCTACCAAAAGGAAGGGTTTGCTTCCATCTTTATCCAGATATTCCTGAATTTCGGAAAGCGCTGGGTACATCCGGCTGTACACATCCAGATTGCTGTAATCATATGTTTCATCATAATTACGGTATCTTGCACTCTCATATTGTGTGATACGGTCTGGATCAAAATTCTTTGTCCATTCCAGTGCTTTTTCAAAGTTGCAGCCATAAGCACTCTCATTTCCCATTGACCACATAACAATACAGAAACGGTTTTTGTCACGTTCCACCATGAGTTTTACGCGATCAACGATTGCCTCTTCCCATACCGGATCATCTGCAATCTTCTCATTCCATCGTTTGAACCGATTGTAATCAGTGTCTTCTTTTCTGTAGATCATAAATGGACCATGAGCTTCAATATCTGCTTCATCTATTACCATGAATCCATACTTGTCACACATTTCATAGAAAAATGGTGCGTTCGGATAGTGGCTGGAACGGATCGCATTAAAATTATGCTGCTTCATTAACGTAAGATCGGTTGTAATCTGTTCCGGATTGATTGTAAATCCAGTAACCGGATCAGAATCATGTCGATTGACACCACGGAATTTAATCTTCTGTCCATTTAAATAAATAACCTGGTCTTTAATCTCTATCTTTCTTAATGCAATGTGATCTACAATTACTTCATTCTCTGTTTCAAGAATCAGTTTATATAGATATGGATTTTCTGTATTCCAAAGTTCCGGACTTGCGATTTCTAATACAGCTGTTCCTTCTTCAGCAATACTTCCTAGTGCTACAACTGCTCCGTTTCTATCTTCAATCGAAATTTTTACATTTAACGGAGAGTAGAATTTCATTTCAATTTCTACTTTCGCAAGCATATCCTCAATTCTTGTTTTAATATGATAATCACTGATTGCCTGTTTTGGGCGTTTCAAAATGTACACATCCCGGAAAATACCACTCATACGGAATTTGTCCTGATCTTCCAAATAGGAACCATCACACCACTTCATTACCAACACTGCCACCGTATTCGTTCCATCCTGAAGTACATCGGTAACATCAAACTCACTGGTCATATGCGAAACCTGGCTGTATCCTATGTAAGAGCCATTGATCCATACGTAAAAGCAACTGTCTACTCCTTCAAAGTTCAAAAAAGATTTTGGCGCTTTCTCATCTCTACTGTACTCAAAAGTATGTACATAGGCTCCACACGGAATGTCCTGTGGCACATATGGTGGATCAAACGGAAATGGATACCGGATGTTTGTATACTGGTGTGTATCATATCCAGCCATCTGCCATACACTTGGAACCTGAATCTCATCAAAATTTTCTGTATCATAATCTTTCTCAAAGAAAGGGTCCTGAACATCATAGATGCTGTTAAAATACTGGAACTTCCAAGTTCCGTTCAATAACTGCATTCGGTCTGACTCTTCCCTGTGCTCCACCAGGTTATCCATTCTTTTGGATGCCGGAATATAATAGGCTCTGGCTGGCATTGTATTTTCATGCAGTACGCTTAAATCCTCATAATAACGTGGTACAATCATAAATAACTCTCCTTTAATACATATACATTTTTTTGCACTTTGTTTTCCCACAGCAAACCTTGTTCTTTACTTTTATGTTT
>CAMGET010000157.1 GCA_946055175.1 uncultured Roseburia sp. | reverse complement strand
AACAATTCAGAAAATTAGGCATCCGGATTCTCATGGATGACTTTGGTACAGGTTATTCTTCCCTTGCCACGCTTAATATGCAGTGTTTTGACACCTTAAAGCTGGATAAAAGTCTTATCGACCATATCGGAGACAAGAATGGTGAAACGTTATTATACTATGTAATCAGCATGGGACAGAAATTAGGACTTCATATCACCGCTGAGGGCGTTGAAAACAAACTACAGTTGGAATTTTTGAAAGAGCATCATTGCGATGATATCCAGGGTTTCCTTTTCTCTAAGCCTATGCCTTCAGAACAATTTGAACAGATTTTGCTTTAGAGACGTGCGCCATAAGGCCCACAAATTAAGCGGCAAGCCACAATCGGCTTGCCGCTTTCCTATTGTTCCATCATCGGGACAAAAGAAGCGTCCCTAACGAAATACAATCTTCCCGGTTTTATCATCCATGCTTTCCACAATTGCGAGAGATTCGAGCTGTATGCCGCGCTCGCGGATTTTCTCGCCTCCGACCTGGAAGCCTTTTTCAATGGCGATCCCGATTCCTTCTACAGTTGCACCGGCTTCTTCTACGATATTCAGAAGACCTTCTAAGGCACAGCCGTTCGCAAGGAAATCATCGATGATGAGAATGTGATCTTCTGCGGAAAGGAACTTTTTGGATACGATTACGTCATAGACTCTCTTGTGGGTAAATGACTCAATCTTGGTTGTGTAGTTATCATAATCCAGATTGATGCTCTGGGATTTTTTTGCAAATACAACCGGAACTCCAAACTCCATAGCAGTTACTGCTGCAATACCGATTCCGCTTGCCTCGATGGTAAGAATCTTAGTAATATTTTTTCCTGCAAACAGGCGTTTCCATTCCTTCGCCATTTCCGAAAACAACTTGATATCCATCTGATGATTGATAAAGCTGTCAACTTTAAGTACATTACCCGGTCTTACGATACCGTCTTTTTGAATCCGTTCTTCTAAAAGTTTCATAATTTTATCCCTTCTCCTGCTTATATTACTTGAAATGAGTTATCTTTCCTCGCGGAAATAGCCAAGCCCCAGACTTGCAGGCGGCTGATTTTCTCTCTTATTTCTCATACTGGTAAGAATCAGAACAATCAATGTAACCACATAAGGAATCATCTTATAGATTTCCTTCAATTCCATATGATCCATTCCTGTCGGAATATACAGATACAAAATGTAAAGTCCGCCAAACAGAATGGAGGAAAAAATACCTAAGTTCGGTCTCCAGATAGTAAAAATAACAAGCGCAATTGCAAGCCAGCCACGGTCACCGAACGCATCGTTTGACCAGACACCGCAGGCATAATCCATCACGTAGTAAAGTCCGCCAAGTCCGGCAATCATACATCCCAGACAGGTTGACACATATTTATAACGAATGACGTTGATACCTGCCGCATCTGCGGTATTCGGACTCTCACCTACCGCACGAAGATGAAGGCCTACACGGGTTCTCTTCATCACATAGGAGCAGACAATTGCAATGATAATCGCAAGGTATGCCAAAAATCCATAAGATAAAAACAGCTTTCCAAATGCTCCGAACTTTCCTGCAAAAGGAAGTGACTTACTAAAGTAACTGCTCGTAGCAGAAAGGGCGATGGAAGGTACTTCACTACCGGAAAGCTTAATCAGAGAGCCACCGAAAAAATTACCAAAACCAACACCAAAAGTCGTCATTGCAAGACCGGTCACATTTTGATTTGCCCGAAGTGTTACGGTAAGGAAGCAATATAAAAGTCCCATCAGTAAAGAACCGATAAGGCAGCAAAGCATCGGAATCGCAATTGCTAAAAAGCCATTGACATTTCCACCGCAGGACTGCTCATAAAAGAAGGAACCAATGACACCACTGATTGCTCCGACATACATAACGCCGGGGATTCCCAGATTTAAGTTTCCGGATTTTTCCGTCAAAATCTCACCGGTACATCCATACAAAAGCGGTATTCCCTGTACCACTGCACGAGGGATAAACGTAACTAAATCAATCATGATGCTTTCTCCTCCTTTCCGTTCTTTTTGCGGAAGCTGATTCGATAGGTAATAAAAAATTCACATCCGATAATGAAGAATAAAATAATTCCGGTTAAAATATCCGAGAAAGAATGATTCAGTCCGAAAGCTGTTGAAATCTCGCTTGCTCCACGATTTAAGAAAACAATCAAAAAGCTTGCAAAAATCATATAAATCGGATTGAACTTTGCCATCCACGAAACCATAACTGCGGTAAATCCCTGTCCGTCTGTGATGGTCGTGGTAATCGTATGGTTGATACCTGCAACCAACAGTAATCCGACAAGTCCGCAAATGGCACCGGATAAAAGCATGGTACGGATAATGACCTTTGGCACCTTAATGCCAACATAACGTGCCGTCTGTTCGCTCTCACCTACTACCGAAAGCTCATATCCATGCTTGCTGTAATTTAAATAAATATACATGCCAATCGTTACGATAACCGCAACAATGATTGCCAGTAAATATTTGGAACCTGCAATCTGAGGAAGCCAGCCCTCGTTCCCATTCTGGTTAATGATACCGATTTTTCCGGAACCCTTCGGCACTTCCCAGTACACGGTAAAATAAGCCACAATCTGAATACCGATGTAGTTCATCATCAATGTGGAAAGTGTTTCATTCGTGTTCCACTTTGCTTTTAAGAAGGCCGGAATAAATGCCCAAAACGCGCCAGCTGCAATACTTGCCACAATCATAATCGGAATGAGCACTGCGTTAGGAAGCTTTCCGCCAAGGCAGATCATGCAGGCTGCTGCCGCAAGACCTCCGATTAACACCTGCCCTTCTCCACCGATATTCCAGAAACGCATTTTAAATGCCGGGGTAAGCGCAAGCGAAATCAAAAGTAAAATGGACATGCTCTGTAACGTAACCCAGGTCTTTCTCGAAGAACCAAATGCGCCTTTAAAAATTGCTGCGTAAATCGAAATCGGATTATCTCCGGTTAAAACCATTGTCACAATCGCACAGACAATGAGTGCTGCAAGGATTGCGATTGCACGGATGCCCATGGATTTGTACCACGGAAGGACATCACGTTTTGAAATATGTATAAACGGCTCATGATTCTCTGTTTTAGCCATTATTTTGTCCTCCTATCTGTGTCATCATCAATCCTACCTGATTCTTGTCCGCAGTCGGACCATCAACGATACCGCTTACCTTTCCTCCGCAGAGAACCAGAATCCGGTCTGATAACTCCAAGAGTACGTCCAAATCTTCTCCGACAAAGATGACTGCCACACCTTTTTCCTTCTGCTCGTTAATCAGGTCATAAATCGTATAGGCAGAATTGATATCCAGTCCCCTTACTGCATATGCGGTCAAAAGAACGGTCGGTGCGGAAGAAATCTCTCTTCCGACAAGAACCTTTTGTACATTACCGCCGGAAAGACGTCTGACCGGAGTCGTAATTCCCGGAGTAACTACCTCAAGATTCTCTACGATATTTTCTGCCAATTCCTTCGGAGCTTTCCGATCTGCAAAAAACGATTTTCCTTTTCGGAAGGAACGAAGGAGCATGTTATTTGTGATATCCATGTTTCCAACCAGTCCCATTCCGAGACGGTCTTCCGGAACAAAAGAAAGGGTAACACCCATTTCCGCTATTTTTCTTGGGTCCATGCCGAGAAGTTCTGTGGTCTTTTCGTCAGAAATAAAAGTCACACTTCCGCTCTCCGCCTTCTGAAGTCCGGCAATTGCTTCCAAAAGTTCCTTCTGTCCGCACCCGGAAATTCCGGCAATGCCAAGAATTTCTCCACTGTTTGCAGTAAAGGAAACATTGTCCAGTTTCACAATTCCGTCTTCACTCTTTACTGTTAAATTTTCTACTTTAATTCGAGGTTTTGGATCAACCGGCTTATTACGCTTGATGTTCAAAGAAACCGTTCTGCCTACCATCATATTGGTCATTTCCGCCGCATTGGTCTCCTTCGTCATCATATCTCCGATATACTGTCCCTTCCGAAGTACGGCAACACGGTCAGAAATCGCCTCCACCTCATGCATCTTATGCGTAATAATGACAATTGCCTTGCCATCTTCTTTCATATTGCGCATAACATGAAACAGCTTTTCTGTCTCCTGCGGGGTAAGCACTGCAGTCGGCTCATCCAAAATCAGAATATTAGCCCCTCGATATAATACCTTCACAATCTCAACCGTCTGCTTTTCTGATACAGACATGTCGTAGATTTTTTTATTTGGATCTACGTCAAACCCATATTTGTCACAAATTTCTTTGATTTTTGCTGTTGCAGCTTTGATATTCAGCTTGCCTTTTTGTCCAAGCGTAATATTCTCTGCAGCGGTAAATACATCGACTAATTTAAAATGCTGATGAACCATTCCGATTCCAAGTTCATACGCATCCTTCGGGGAAGCAATTACTTCCTCTTTTCCATTGATAAAAATCTGTCCTTCATCCGGAAAATAAATACCGGAGAGCATATTCATAAGCGTTGTCTTACCACTACCGTTTTCTCCCAATAGTGCAAGAATCTCTCCCTTATTTATTTCAAGATTCACCTTTTCATTTGCCACCACAGAACCAAACGTCTTCGTGATGTTCTTCATGGTTACAGCAGCAACTTTGCTTTCCATGGGCTGTTCTCCTTTTGTTTATTTATTACATTATAGGGTTATCTTTTACGTATTTGTGTCAAGGAACGACACATTTTTTATTATAGCATATAAATCAGAAATAGGGGACGCAAAATTCACGTCCCCTAATA
>CAMGET010000156.1 GCA_946055175.1 uncultured Roseburia sp. | reverse complement strand
GGCGTATTAAAGAAAAAGATGAAGATATAAACCTCTACATTTTTAATAGTTCAGGCAATTGGAGCTATGATGAGGCGTACAATATCGGCGAGTATAATATTTTTCATTTGCCGGATTTAAAAGAGTTCGATGGTATTATTCTGGACTTGAATAATATCAGATTGAATAATGTGCTTGAGTATATTATCAATGCCGCAAAAGAGACAGGTAAACCTGTCATCTCTATTGCAAATGAGATTGATGATTTTTATTATGTTGGAATAGATAATTACTCTGCTATCAGGGATATTATTGAACATTTATATAAGGTGCATAAGGCAAAGACATTTTGGTTTGTCATGGGACCTGCAGATAATTATGAAAATAATGTGCGGGCGCAAGGCCTTAAGGATTTTATGCATGAAAATCATCTTTCCTTTCAAGAAAGTGATTTTTATTATGAAAATTATGAATATATATGTGGCGTGAATGGATTTCATACCCTTATGGAAACACATAAATGCCTCCCGGATGCGATTGTTTGTGCGAATGATAATATCGTTGTTGGTGTGTGCGAGGCAGCCGCAAAGATGGGGTTTGCTGCTCCGAAGGATTTTTTGATCACCGGATTTGATGACTTTGATAAGGCAAGCTACTATTCACCGCATATTACCACTGTCAGCCATATCCGCGAAGAAGTAGGAGCACGTTGTGTCGATATGCTTTGCAGCATTTGGAATGGAGAGAAGGTTCCTCGTTTTAATTATACGGGTACCAGACCGGTTTATTCAGAAAGCTGTGGCTGTACAGATGCCGATTTTGTTGATATGAAGGAACATTCAAAAAATCAGATTATGTATGGGATTGAGACGGACAACTTTGAGGAACAGATGTTAGCATTGGAGTATGAATTGATGCGCTGCAACTCTGTTTCAGAAATGACGAACTGTATTTTTAAGTGTATTCCGTCCATGAAATGTGATGCGATGTATCTGGTTTTAGACGAACATATGAATGAATTCAAAGAAAAACAGCCTGACTGTGGTTATGCTCCGATAGAGGATGAAAAGTTTCATACAGAAGGTTATCCGGAAAAAATGTTGGTTGAATTCGCTTATGAAAATGGCAGCTTAGTACCACAGAAACAGATTCCAATCGAACGGCTATTTCCAATGTTTGATACAGAGGAAAGTATGGCGGATTTCCTTTTTATGCCAATTCATTTCCGGAGTGATACCGTGGGATATTTTGTTATTAAAAATGCAGTATATCTGATGGAAAAGCAGTATCTGTTTCAGGTAGTGAATGCACTTACCTCTGCAATGGAGAACTTACACCGGAAGGAGATTCTTGAATATATGAATCGTGAACTTTCGATGTTATATATCAAGGATCCGATGACATCGCTGTATAATCGAGTTGGGTATCAGAAACTAGCCTTTTCCCTGTTTGAAAAGAGAAAACAGGAAAAGAATAATATGATTATTATGTATATTGATATGGACCGTCTGAAATATATAAATGATAAATTCGGACATGAACATGGAGATTTTTCGATAAAAGCAATCGGAAATGCTATTTTAAGATACGCTCCGCAGGATTCTATTGCAATCCGTCTGGGCGGAGATGAATTTGCAGTTATTATTCCGAAAGAAGATGTGAGAGTAGCTGAGGCATTGGAGGAGGCTGTTTGCAGAGAATTACGCTCTGTGCAGGTTGAGAAAAATCTTCCATATCCACTGTCTGTCAGTATTGGTTATGTCCGTACGGATATGTCAACTGAGAAGGAACTGGATGATTATGTACGGGAAGCTGATGAAATGATGTATCAGAAGAAAGTACAACATAAGAAGAACCGGTCATAAGATAATAATATTTGCAAAATGCTGAAAAAGCGAGTAAAATAGAAATGTTCGGGAAAAATATAAAGTTATAAGCCGTGTAAGCGACAGAATGGAGGCAATTATGACAAAAATTGATATTATTTCCGGGTTTTTAGGAGCCGGTAAAACTACATTTATTAAAAAAATGCTGGATGAAGTTTTTCAGGGAGAAAAAATTGTTTTGATTGAAAATGAATTCGGCGAAGTTGGAATAGATGGTGGATTTTTAAAGGATGCTGGAATTGAGATTACTGAGATGAATTCCGGATGCATCTGCTGCTCTTTAGTAGGTGATTTTGGCAAAAATCTGCATGAAGTAATCGATAAATTTCATCCGGACAGAATCCTTATCGAGCCGTCAGGTGTTGGTAAGTTGTCAGATGTAATGAAGTCTGTCATTGATATCGAAAAAGAAGAAGATGTAAAATTAAATGGTTTGGTTACCGTTGTAAATGCATTAAAAGCAAGCAAACAGATGAAGGCATTTGGTGAGTTTTTCAATAACCAGATTGAATATGCAACAACTGTTGTTTTAAGCAGAAGCCAGAATGCAACACCGGAGCAATTGGAATTTTGTGTAAAGCAGATTCAGGCATTAAATCCAAAGGCAGCTATCATAACAACCGCCTGGGATAGCATTAAAGGGGAACAGATTTTAAAAGTAATCGAGGGACAGGACTCTTTAGAGATGAAGCTTCTGGCAGAGCAGCATGCAAAGGAAGAGGCTGCAGAACATGAACATCACCATCACAATCATGACCATGAAGAGCATGAGCACCATCACGATCATGACCACGACCATGAAGAACATGAGCACCATCATGATTACGACCATGAGGAGGAGCATCATCACGATCATGACCACGACCATGAAGAGCATGAGCATCATCATGAACATGATGAGAACTGCACTTGTGGCTGCCATGATCATGAGCATAAACATCATCACCACCATGCAGATGAAGTATTTACAAGCTGGGGAAAAGAAACTCCGCATAAGTACACCAGAGAAAAGATTGAAGATATCTTAAAAAGCTTTACGGAATCCGATGATTATGGCGAAATCCTTCGTGCAAAGGGAATGGTAGAAGATGTGAATGGTTCCTGGATTTACTTTGATATGGTTCCGGGAGAGTATGAACTGCGTGACGGAGAACCGGACTATACAGGAAGACTTTGCGTTATCGGTGTAGGCATTGATGAACATCGGTTAGAGGAATTATTTGAATTAGTGTAAGGAGATGCATAACATGCAGGAAGTACCAGTATATTTATTTACCGGCTTTATGGATAGTGGCAAGACTACACTGGTAGAAGATACGTTGTTTAATCAAGGCTTTGCAGATGAAGGACGAACCCTTGTTATTTGTTGTGAAGACGGCGAAACAGAGTATGATCAGGAAAAGTTTAAGAAGAACTTTGTCAGCCTTGCTATGATTGAAAAGGAAGAAGACTTTACTCCGGAGACATTGCGTGAACTCCAGGAGAAATATCAGCCGGAACAGGTTTTCATTGAGTATAACGGAACCTGGGGCATGGATACGATTTTAGAGGCAGAATTACCAAAGTATTGGACCATTGTACAGTCTTTGGCAACCGTGGATGCAACAACTTTTGAGATGTATCTGAACAATATGCGTGCCATGATTATGGAGCAGCTATTTGCGGCAGATGTAGTCATTTTTAACCGCTGTGATGACAATACGGATAAAGGAAAATTCCGTCGCAATGTAAAAGCATTAAACCGTAAAGCACAGCTTGTTTATGAGCGGGAAGACGGAACTTTGGATGAAAGAGAAGAAGAACTCCCATTTGATATTACTGCAGATGAGTTAGAAATCAGTGATGCGGATTATGCTATCTGGTATATGGACTGTTTGGAAAACCCAAAGAAGTATGAGGGAAAAAAGGTTTCCTTCCTTGCACTTGTCTATAATCCGGATAATTTAAAAAAGGGCATCATGGTTCCGGGACGTTTTGCCATGACCTGTTGTGTAGAGGATATTACTTTTATCGGTTTTAAAACAAAATACGAGAAAGAAGACCAGATTCCTCATAAATCATGGATTCATATTAAAGCTGAAGTGAGAGTAGAGTTTGCAAAAGAATATAAGGGTAAAGGACCTGTTCTTTATCCGATTTCCGTTGAACCGGCAGAAAAACCGGCAACACAGGAAGAAGAATTGGTATATTTTTCATAAAAAACACGCCGGCGAGAAATTTTTTGCATGTTTGCAAATTTCCTTCGCCGGCGTTTTGGTAATAACAATGCTTAAGGCATTTCCACAATTGTCACATCAGAAGTATCCTGAATCAGCATCTCGGAAGAAAAGTTGCCGGAAGCTTCTGCATTTGTGCCAGTATCATCTGCTTTTGCACCGCAGCCACAAAGACTGCAAAGTAAGAGGGCAAGCATTAATAAATAAGTACATTTTTTCATTTCTTAAACTCTCCTTTAAATATCATAATTGGCACGATTGATTTGCTGTGCCTAAGCGTCTACAAGCTGCAAATCATATAATTTCTTATATAATCCATTCTGCTGTAATAATTCTTGATGAGAACCGGATTCTTTGATTTTTCCTTTATGCATAACAATGATTTTATCAGCATGCTGGATTGTGGAGAGCCTGTGGGCAACCATAATGGTTGTACGACCTTCCATAAGCTTCTCTAAAGCATTTGTAATCAGAGATTCGGTTTCCGTATCAATATTTGCTGTTGCTTCGTCTAAAACCAAGATGGTTGGGTTATAGGCGAGTGTTCTGGCAAAGGAAAGTAATTGCCTTTGCCCGGCAGAAAGGGTACTGCCTCGTTCGGTTACAGGTGAATCATACCCCTGTGGCATTTTCATGATAAAAGAATCTGCATTTACGATCTGGGCAGCCCGTTTGACCTCTTCCAGAGAAATATTCTCGTTATTTAAGG
>CAMGET010000155.1 GCA_946055175.1 uncultured Roseburia sp. | reverse complement strand
GTTTTTAGTTTTTCGTAAGAAAAAATTTAAAGGATTTGGTATATACTGCCTGTTAATCGTTATTATTGCCATTGGCGGTTATTTTTACATAGCATAAAGTGGTAATTGGAGGAAAGAATTTGGCAACAGGGAAAAAAAGAAGCTCTTCGACCGTAAAAACTACGAGGAGCAAAAGTCGTCAGAATCAAAAGAAAATAGAAGAACATGAAAACTTTACCAGCGAGATCATATTGTGGATTGTAATAGCAGTATCGATCCTATTATTTATTAGCAATTTTGGAATCGGAGGTACCGTTGGCAATGCAGTCAGCAGCGTATTCTTTGGAATTTTTGGATTACTTGCATACATATTCCCGGTTATTTTAGTGCTTGCGACCTTCTTTTTTGCATCCAACAGAGGAAATAGGATTGCAACGATAAAATTGGTAGCAATGTTGTTGTTTGTATGTTTTACATGTATGTTTTTGGAATTAATTTTAAATGGTGATGCTGCACCAGGACCAATTGAAGTGTACAAGGATTGTGCAGCCAATAAAATTGGCGGTGGAATTATCGGTGGATTTCTGGCATGGGTATTTTGTCCAAATTTCGGTTTAATTGGGGCGTATGTAATAGATATTGTTGTATTAATCGTTGCAATTGTTCTTGTAACAGAACGCTCTGCATTACGTGGTGTTCAAAAAGGTAGTCGCAAGGTTTATGAAAAAGCGAAAATTACAAACGAACGACACCGTGAAATGGTGGAAGCCAGAAGAGAAGAACAAAAACTTCGTAGAATTGACAAAAAGGTAGAAGGCGTAGCAATTGACACTAGGATTATTCCCCAAAATGAAAAAACTTCCGGAGATGAGGTAAGTGAGCTATATGCGGATCCAAAACTGGAACTTCCTGAAATTCATGAGATGAATCAGGTGAATTTAAAAGCGGAAGAACCACAGCTGGAAAAAATTGATATTACCTCTTATATGCCGAATGCTGTAATAGAACCGCAAAGAAAAAATAATATTACATCACCTGTAGAATCATTTGCTGAGCCGGAAGTACACCAGCCTGTCACAAGAAAAACAAGACAGAGTGAAGAAGAAATATTAAACGGCGTTTCCGATATTGAAAAAGAAATTGAAACAAAACAGGAAGAAATTAAAAAGTACATATATCCACCGGTGTCGCTGCTAAAACAGATTGCAGCAAAGCAGGGAGATTCAAGACAACATTTGCAGGAAACAGCCAATAAACTGCAACAAACCCTAAAGAATTTTGGCGTGAACGTTACAATTACAAACGTCAGTTGCGGCCCTTCTGTTACAAGATATGAATTACAACCGGAAATGGGTGTTAAAGTAAGTAAAATTGTAAATCTGGCAGATGATATTAAGTTAAATCTCGCAGCCTCTGACATCCGTATAGAGGCGCCAATTCCGGGAAAAGCCGCAGTAGGTATTGAAGTACCTAACAAAGAAAATGTAATGGTTTCTTTCCGCGAACTGATTGAGTCTGAAGAATTCAAAAAAAATGAATCAAAGATTTCTTTTTGCGTTGGGCGGGACATAGGCGGTAAGGTGATTGTAGCTGATATTGCTAAAATGCCGCATTTATTAATAGCAGGCGCAACCGGCTCAGGTAAATCCGTTTGTATCAATACCATAATCATGAGTATTTTATACAAAGCAGATCCAAAAGATGTAAAGTTGATTATGATTGACCCGAAGGTTGTAGAATTAAGCGTTTATAATGGAATTCCGCATCTGATGATACCGGTTGTGACTGATCCGAAAAAAGCGGCCGGAGCACTTCACTGGGCGGTTGCAGAAATGACGGATCGATATCAGAAATTTGCAGATGCAGGAGTTCGAGATTTAAAGGGATATAATGCAAAAGTTGACAGTGTGAGTGAGTTGCCGGGAGAGGGAAAACCACAGCATCTGCCACAGATTGTGATTATTGTAGATGAGTTGGCAGATCTTATGATGGTGGCCTCTAATGATGTAGAGGAAGCAATTTGTCGTCTGGCTCAGCTTGCAAGAGCATGTGGTATCCATTTGATTATTGCTACACAGAGACCTTCGGTTAACGTTATTACTGGTCTGATTAAAGCGAACATGCCGAGCCGCATTGCTTTTGCAGTAACTTCAGGTGTAGATTCCAGAACGATTTTAGACATGAACGGTGCGGAAAAACTTCTGGGAAAAGGTGATATGCTCTTTAATCCGCAAGGTGTTCCAAAACCGATTCGAATTCAGGGAGCTTTTGTATCGGATAAAGAAGTTTTGGATGTTGTTAATTTCTTAAAACAGCAAAATAGCGGTATGGTGAATTATAATGCTGAGATTGAAGCAAAAATGAATAGTGTTGAAAGCGGAAATAATACGATTGCTATCGATGGAAGAGGTGACAGTAGTGATGGAAGAGACTCCTATTTTGAAGAAGCTGCGCGTCTTTTAATTGATAAAGAAAAGGGGTCAATCGGTATGCTGCAGCGGTATTTTAAAGTTGGATTTAACAGAGCTGCCAGAATTATGGACCAGTTGGAGGAAGCCGGTATCGTAGGACCTGAGGAAGGTACAAAGCCAAGAAAAGTTCTGATGTCCGCTGAACAATTCGAACAGTATGTTGAAGAAAATTTATAATAAACATGAGGTGAAGAAAGATGAAGAGTGATATTCAAATTGCGCAGGAAGCCATAATGCTTCCAATCAAAGAAGTTGCAGCAAAGCTAGACATTTGCGAGGATGACCTTGAACTTTACGGAAAGTATAAGGCTAAGCTTTCCGATGACTTGATGAAGAAAATTGAAAATAACCCGAATGGAAAGTTGATTCTGGTAACAGCGATTAACCCTACACCCGCAGGTGAAGGCAAAACAACGACAAGCGTTGGCTTGGGACAGGCTTTTGGTAAACTTGGGAAAAAAGCAATTATCGCATTACGTGAGCCATCATTAGGACCGTGTTTTGGTATCAAAGGAGGCGCCGCAGGCGGAGGCTATGCCCAGGTAGTTCCAATGGAAGACTTAAACCTGCATTTTACAGGTGATTTCCATGCGATTACATCTGCAAATAATCTTCTGGCAGCAATTTTGGACAATCACATTCAGCAGGGTAACGAGCTTGGAATCGATCCAAGACAGATTGTATGGAAACGTTGTATTGATATGAATGACCGTGTACTTCGTAATATTGTAGTCGGACTCGGAAGTAAGACAGACGGTATGGTACGTGAAGATCATTTTGTTATTACGGTTGCTTCCGAAATTATGGCAATTCTTTGTCTGGCAGATGATATGCACGATTTAAAACGTCGTTTAAGTCAGATTATTGTAGCTTACAGCTTTGACGGGAAACCGGTTACGGCAGGTGACTTAAAGGCAACTGGTGCCATGGCAGCATTGTTAAAGGATGCTTTAAAACCGAATATGATACAGACATTAGAACATACACCGGCGATTGTGCATGGTGGACCTTTTGCAAATATAGCACATGGATGCAATAGTGTTCGTGCAACGAAGACGGCATTAAAATTAGCTGATTATGTAATTACAGAAGCAGGCTTTGGAGCGGATTTGGGTGCTGAAAAGTTTTTTGATATTAAGTGCAGAAAAGCTGGCTTAAAGCCGGATGCTGTTGTATTAGTTGCAACGATTCGTGCGTTAAAATACAATGGTGGTGTGGCAAAAGCAGATTTAGGAGCAGAAAACCTGGAAGCATTGAAAAAAGGTATTGTAAATCTGGAGAAGCATATTGAAAATCTTCAGAAATATGGTGTCCCTGTTGTTGTAACACTCAATTCTTTTGTAACAGATACCAAGGCAGAAACAGATTTTGTTGAGAAATTCTGTAAGGACAGAGACTGTGAATTCGCATTGTCAGAGGTATGGGAAAAAGGTGGCGAAGGCGGTGTCGCTTTAGCAGAAAAAGTGCTTGAAACAATCGAGAAGAAAGAAAGTCATTTTGCTCCGTTATACGAAGATTCTTTATCATTAGAAGAAAAGATTGAAAAAATCGCAAAAGAAATTTATGGTGCGGATGGGGTAACGTATGCGCCCGCTGCAAAGAAAGAATTAAAGCGTATTACAGATCTTGGAATGGGGCACTTCCCGGTATGTATGGCAAAAACACAGTATTCTTTATCTGATGACCAGACAAAGCTTGGAAGACCAAGTGGTTTTACCGTAAATGTACGTGAGGTTTATGTTTCTGCTGGAGCAGAATTTGTAGTGGCATTAACCGGTAGTATTATGACATTACCCGGACTTGGAAAAACACCGGCGGCTTATGGCATTGACGTAGATGATAACGGAGTAATCACAGGATTATTCTAATAAAAAGGTTGGAGAAATAGTATGGCAATCATTATTGATGGAAAACGTATATCACAGGAAATAAAAGATGAATTAAAGGATAAAGTGGAAGCGCTGAAGGCGGTTGGGAAAAAAGCTGCCTTAGCTGTAGTTCAGGTAGGAAATGATCCGGCTTCCTGCGTTTATGTAAATAATAAGAAAAAGGCATGTGCTTATATTGGCATTGAATCCTTATCCTATGAACTGGAAGAAGAAACAACAGAAGAGGAACTTTTAGAATTGATTAAGCGATTGAATGAGGATGAAAAGGTTCATGGAATTTTAGTTCAGCTTCCGCTTCCTAAGCACATTAATGAAGATAAAATTATTCAGGCTATTTCTCCTAAAAAAGATGTGGATGGGTTTCATCCGGAAAATGTTGGAAAACTGGTAATAGGAGAAAAAGGTTTTGTATCCTGTACACCGGCAGGCGTTATTCAGTTACTAAAACGTAGTAATATTGAAATAGCAG
>CAMGET010000154.1 GCA_946055175.1 uncultured Roseburia sp. | reverse complement strand
ATAATCCGCGGTACCACCCTAATTCTTTCCTAAAAAACCATTAATACAAGTTATTAGAAAAACGCTCAAAATGCGTAACGTTCATAAACGTCATTTGCTACTGGCTTCACAAATGCAGCTCCTGTGTGAAATTCGATTCCTATCTTACCTTAAGGGAACTTTCAGCCGGTGATTCCCTCTCTCTGAAAAAAGTATAGTCATCTGTGGCATTCCTGCCTGCACAATCTTTGCTTTTAACTTCTAAATCATGTGATATTTTAGCATACTTAATTTGAAACTTCAAGCATTTTCTATTTACCACCCAAAATCAAAACATCTGGCATTGGTCCACATTCGGTTAATTCTTGTATTTTCCTCCGCATCAAAGTAATCCATAACCACACTGTGTTCCATTACTTCTTTTGTCGGGTATTGAGCAAAAAGCTGCCTTCTGGTCTGGCTTTCCACAGTAGTGATAATATAATCATCACTTTCATCATCACCAAAGAAATATCCAATCGGATACTCTACCAGTGGTTCCTCTTCCTCATCCTCTGCTCCATAGCACCAGTCTATATACTGTAATACCGTATCATCTTCTCCACCTGCAATGACGGAGGTATATCCAATATAATACATATTTCTTACGGCATTTTCCGGTTTTGAAATAAAGTTAATAAAAGCTTCGGCAGCAATTTTTTTATCACGGTTTTCTGCAATTCCCGCCCGAATCATGCACCAGCCATCAAACCAGAGGTTCGTGCCCTCTTTCGGTGCAGAGTAACATAATTCTACGCCATCTTCTTCTGCCTGATCTAAAGTATATACTGCATCACCGGACCATTGCTGATTTGCAACTATTTTTCCGGTTACCATATCTGCCTTACCACTATCCGTTTCAAAAGAATAAACGTTATCTTTAATGTCGCTTAAAATACCTTCTACTGCATTTACTGTTTCTTCATCGGTGGCATTCAGCAATTCTGATAAGTTATTCAGATAATTTTTATCAGTCAGAAACTCTTCCGAATTAATTAATTCTTCATTAAGGATACAACTACCTGCAAAAAAAGCATCTCTTACACTGTCTTTAATCGTTATTCGTTTACTGTACTGATCCGATAATAACAGATTCCAATGGGAAGCGTCTTCTGCCGATACTGTTTCCGGATTATAAACAATTCCTAAAGTTCCCCACATATATCCGGCTGCATACTTACTCAATGGCTGGTCATTGATGGATAAATCATCAAAAACACCCTTTATATATGGCGATACGCCTTTTATATAATAATTTTCTTCGATTGTCTCATCGTAAAACTCTGAAGAAAACGGTTCTAACATGCCTTCATCCATTAATTTCATAATCATATACTCGGAGGGGCAAACCAAATCGTAAGTATCGCCCATCGTCATCTGATTATATAATTCCTCATTGGTACCAAAGGTTGAATATTCCACGCGTACCTTCATTCCATAGGTCTCATAAAACCATTCCTCAAAATCTTCTACTAATCCGCTTTCCGAAAAAATGACTCTTCCATCAGAGAGTTCAATTTCATCGCCCTCTTCCCAGTCGCCTTCATCAATGTATTCTTCCCAACTATTTACACGTAAAATAATCGTATTATCATCTTTTCTTCCACAACCGCTTAATGGTAAAAGTGTCATAATACCTAGGAGAAAAAATCTGATTATCCTTTTCATAATTCTTCCTCCTCTTTCGGCAAACGATTTGCAGCAATCGTCATAAGGACAACCAAGACAAATATAATGGTTGACAATGCCCATAATGCTGTCTTTATTTCTGTTTGAGAACCTTTTGTTGCATTTACCACATAGGTACTGATGGTATCAAAAGTTGCCGGTTTTGTATAAGTAGCAATAAAATAATCATCTAATGATAAGGTAATCGCAGTCATAAATCCTGATAAAACAGCCGGCCAAATCTGAGGCAGTGTCACCTTCATCAATGCCTGGCTCGTATTGCAGCCTAAATCCAACGCAGCCTCATATAGATGCTGGTCCATCTGTTGCAATCTTGGCATCACCTGTAAATACACAAAAGGTGTACACAAAGTCATCTGGCCAATTACTAACGGGAAAAAAGAATCCTTTTCCATATTAAAAAATACAATTAGTAAAATACAGATAGAAAAACCGGTTACGACGTCTGCATTTACAACCGGTATCTGATTTGCCAATTCTACCGCATGCTGCGTATTCTTTTTAGAGTAAAAGGTTCCAATAGCACCTACTGTTCCTAAAACAGTAGACAGAATCGCAACCACAAAAGCTAATGCAATCGTTCCAAAAATCATCTGCAGCAGTTCCGGTGTTGTAAATAAAGTAATATAGTTTTTTAGTGAAAATCCTCTGATTGAACCAATCATTGTTGATTTTGTAAAGCTGTAAACTCCTAAAATCAGAATCGGTGCATATAGAAACAAAAGCACCATTCCAATCCATGCGTATTGTAAAAACTTTTTCATCATGTATTATCCCCTCTACGCAGTACGTTTTTTCTTTGTTTCCTGTTCCGGTTCAAACCGGGTCATACGATTTGAAATAAATGTAATCATACATATAATCAACAGCAATACAAGAGAAATGACTGAGCCATTGTGCCAATCATATGCACTAAAGTAGCTTCCAATCAGACTTCCCATTATATAGGTACTGTTATAAACAAGATCCAATACTACATAGTTCGTCATGGATGGCAGAAATACCATCGTAATACCACTTACAATACCCGGAATTGACAGGGGAAGAACAACCTTTAAAATAACCTGTAAATTATTTGCACCAAGGTCATGAGCAGCTTCCATCAAACTGTCATCCAGCTTTGTAAGCGCATTATATAATGGCTGAATCATAAACGGAAGGAAATCGTATACCATACAAAAAACAGTATTAAAAAAAGGATGATATGCAAGATTTCCCTCAAAAAATGTCAGGATTTCTTTCATTGCTGTAATGCGTAAAGTAAAATTAATCCACATCGGAAGCACAAATAAGAACAAAAGAGAATGCTCCCGAAACATTTCACTCTTTGCCAGAATATATGCCACAGGGTAACCTAATAACAGGCAAAAAAACGTTGTCAATACTGCAATTGCTGTACTATAAAAAAGCGTTCCGATTGTTTTTTTATTCTGAAAGAAATGAATAAAATTCTCAAAGGATACCTCACCATTGCCGTTTGTAAATGCATAAGAAATGATTACAAATAATGGTAATACAACAAATAATACCAGGAATACTGCATAAGGAATCATCAACTGTTCCCTTGTAAATTTGTATCTTTTCACTGTTTTTCCTCCAAATGTCAATTGCCTTCTGATTAGTGAACCACCCGGAAGCTAACTTTATCTTCCGGAATTACTAAGCTGACAAAGTCTTCCTGATTCCAAAGGTCTACATCATCAACTACATAATCCTCTTCCGACTTCGTACGTACTGTATAAGTATAATGATCATCTACATAAAGGAAAGATATAATATTACCGGTAATTACCCCTTCCTCTGCATCATCACTTAACTTCATATCTGTTGGTGCTATATATGCTTCAACGCGTACATCCTCTACACGGATTGCATTACCCGACGAATCCACTACCACACCATCTTCTACTGTTGCGCCCGGGAATACCCGTTCCGGTTCCACATACCATGTAAAATCTGCAAATGCGACCTGTAAACCTTTTCCCTCATGGTATCCGTATACCATACCGTCATAATGGTTAATACTATTATCATATGGGATAATATGGATATTATCAGGAGCAATTTTCATTCCGACTTCGGTACCTGGCTCATAATATTTTAAACTATTTGCTTCAATTTCTGTCTTACCGGAGCGGACAATAACATTATAAAAGGTTCCTTTAAAATCAGCAGATAATACTTCTCCTGTAATCTGTCCTTTATCAACCTCTGTTATCTTAATATCTTCCGGACGAATTACCGCATCAATTACAGTGCCTTTCTGATATGGGTCCACACAGTTAAACTCGGCTCCACAAAAAAAGGCTTTCTTAGGTCCTGTCATACGGCCATGAAAAATATTACTTTCACCAATAAAGTCTGCTACAAAGAGATTGGCCGGTTCATTATATATTTCTTCCGGTGTACCAATCTGTTGAATTTCTCCATCCGCCATTACAACGATTTTATCTGACATCGTCAAAGCTTCTTCCTGATCGTGAGTAACAAAAATGAAGGTAATGCCAAGCTGTTTATGCATGCTCTTTAATTCTAACTGCATTTCCTTACGCATTTTATAATCAAGAGCGCTTAGGCATTCATCTAAAAGCAATACTTCCGGTTCATTTACAATCGCTCTTGCTATTGCAATACGCTGTTGCTGTCCTCCGGAAAGCGTATGAATACTTCTCTTTTCAAATCCTTCCAAGTCTACAAGTTCTAATACCTTTCTAACTTTTTTATCCCGCTCAAACTTTGTCATGTTTTTTAGTTTTAATCCAAATGCCACATTATCATATACATTTAAGTGTGGGAAAAGAGCATACTTCTGAAATACGGTATTAATCGGGCGCTGATTTGGTGCTAAATCCGTGATATCCACACCATCCAGTAAAATTGTCCCCTCAGTTGGCTTATCAAATCCGCCTAACATACGCAAAATAGTTGTTTTTCCGCATCCGGATGGTCCTAATAAGGTTACAAACTCCCCTTTTTTTATTTCTAAATTGAAGTCTTCTACCACAAGGGTATCCTGGTCATATACCTTTTTTATGTTTTTTAGTTCAATCAGAATATCGTTTTCCATTCCCATTCTCCTTACGTAGTAAAATAAATGAAACAAGTTGAATTTTATATTATTTATTCGTTCTTT
>CAMGET010000153.1 GCA_946055175.1 uncultured Roseburia sp. | reverse complement strand
ATTTTGAGGTAATAGAATATGAAAGTAACGATACTGGTTGATAATATCGAAAATGCCGGAGTTCCGGGTGAGTGGGGCTTTTGTGCATTTATAGAACATAATGGGAAAAAGATGTTGCTGGATACAGGTGCATCCAATCTGTTTGCTGATAATGCGGAAAAATTAAACGTCTCTATAGAGGATGTTGATATGGCATTTTTATCTCATGGTCACTATGACCATGCAAATGGTATGGAAAAATTCTTTGAAATCAATAAAAAGGCAAAATTCTATCTTCAGAAAGGATGTTGCGAGAATTGCTATTTTAAAAAATGGTTTGTTACAAAATATATTGGAATGCCAAGGGGAATCACAACTAAGTTCAAAGATAGAATCGAATATGTTTCCGGTGTATGCGAACTGGGAGATGGAATCAGTCTGGTTTCTCATTCTACACCAAATCTGGAACGGATTGGGAAAAGAGAAATGATGTTTCAAAAGATAGAGAACGGTTGGAAACCGGATAATTTCTGTCATGAGCAAAGCCTTGTAATAGAAGCAGAGGACGGACTTGTGATTTTCAACAGCTGTTCGCATGGCGGGGTTGTAAATATTATCAATGAGGTAAAGGCTGCATACCCGGCAAAGAAGATAAAGGCACTTGTAGGCGGATTTCATATATTTAAACGTCCGGAAAGGGAAATCAGGAAGCTTGCTTCAATGATAAAAGAGACAGGAATTGAGTACATATATACAGGACATTGTTCGAAGGAAAGAGGCTTTCGTATTTTGAAAGAAGAACTGGGTGAGATGGTGGTGCAGTTTCATGTAGGATTGAAAATCAATTTCTAGACTGCGGAGGATTAAATCATGAGCAATACAAAACAGGCATCTTTGTTTACCCGTGCACAGCTTGTTACGTTAATCTGGCCACTTTTATTGGAACAGTTTCTAAGTGTAAGCATGGGTTTTGCCGACACTTTTATGGTTTCCGGTGTCAGTGAAGCAGCAGTATCGAGTGTGAGTCTGGTAGACAGCCTGAATATTTTAATTATACAAATTTTGTCCGCATTGGCTACGGGTGGAGCAGTTGTAATCAGCCAGTATATGGGGCATAAGGATGAAAAAAAAGCGGCTTTTTGTTCTGCGCAGTTGTATACGGTGTTGGGAATTAGCACGATTGTTGTGATGATTGTCACGATGTTTTTTTCAAAACCGATTCTTCGACTGATTTTTGGCTCTATTGAGGATGATGTAATGACATTTGCACAGATTTATTTTCTGATTAGTGCAGTGTCTTACCCATTTATGGGAATCTATAATGCAGGTGCGGCACTGTTTCGTGCACAGGGAAACAGTAAAGTAAGCATGCGTGCCAGCCTTGTTATGAATATTATCAATATCGTGGGAAATGCGGTATTGATATATGGATTTAAAATGGGAGTACTTGGAGCGGCACTGGCGACTTTGGCAGGACGTGTTGTGGCGGCTGTATGGGTATTTGGCAAGCAACAGAGCGAAACGAATCCATTGCGTATCGTAAGGTGGAAGGATTTGAAACCGGATGCAGATCAAATAAAGCGAATATTGGGAATCGGAATACCGGCAGGATTAGAAAATGGAATGTTTCAAATTGGAAAGCTCTGCGTGAGCAGCCTTATTTCAACGCTTGGAACGGCAGCTATTGCGGCAAATGCAGTAGCAAACAGCATTGCAACGATTGCAAATATTCCGGGCAATACGATGAGTCTCGCAACGATACCTGTAATCGGACATTGTATCGGAGCCGGAGAAAAAAAGCAGGCGAGGTATTATTCCTTTATTTTGATGGGAGTCGCAATGGGCGGACTGTTGGTAGCAAATGTTTTGCTGTTCCTTTTTGTCCCTACAATGACCGGATGGTTTCATCTATCTGATATCGCTGCAAAAATGTGCGTACAGGTAATCCGTTGGTTTAGTATCTTTAGTATTTTTGTATGGGCGACCAGTTTTACATTACCGAACGTCATTCGATGCGGTGGAGATGCAAAATATACCATGACCGTTAGCATTGTCAGCATGTGGTGCTGTCGTGTGTTATTAAGCTATTATTTTGTTTTACATTTAAATATGGGACTCTTAGGTGTATGGATGGGTATGTTTTTAGACTGGGTTGTTCGAAGTGCATTTTTTGTGACACGATTTATGAGTGGGAAATGGATGGAACATAAGGTTATTTAGAAAAAAAGGAACCTTGACGGAAGCAGTAAAATATGATATGGTTAAAGAACTCTTTGCACTGCATATAAATCTACAGTACAAACTGAGCAGACCATTGACGTTTCGTTAAGGAGTCGGGCCATGTAAGTGGCAGTGGAATCTTACATCCACGGGACAGTAGTTGCTAATACTGATTCGTGGGTGTTTTTTTATACATTTTTTTAGACAGCATTTCTTAAAAATCCCCACACAAAGCAAGTGCCATAGAGCTATCTTATTTTATGGAGGTAACAAATATGGGTAAAAGCAAAGCAACAGAAAATGAGTTTCAGAGGGTAGCAAACAGAGTATCATTCATAACGATTGTACAGAATGCATTACTGTCCATTTTTAAACTGGTGGCAGGAATTTTTGCACATTCGAATGCAATGATCAGTGATGCGATTCATTCTGCATCAGACGTGTTTAGTACGATTGTGGTCATTATCGGGGTAAAACTGGCGTCAAAGGAATCAGATAAAGAGCATCCTTATGGGCATGAAAGGCTGGAGTGCGTGGCAGCCATTGTTTTAGCAATGGTACTGTTTATCACTGGATTGGAAATAGGAATTGCGGCTCTTAAGGATATTGTGCAGGGGAATTACGGTGATTTGGAAGTCCCGGGAATGCTGGCTCTGATTGCAGCAATCGTTTCTATTGTTGTAAAGGAAGCGATGTACTGGTATACAAGGCATTATGCGAAAAAAATTGATTCCAGTGCATTGATGGCAGATGCCTGGCATCATCGTTCCGATGCACTTTCTTCCATCGGCGCATTTGTCGGAATCGGCGGTGCAATGCTTGGTTTTCCGGTAATGGATGCGGTTGCCAGCCTGGTTATTTTTGTCTTTATTGTAAAAGCAGCTTACGATATTTTTAAAGATGCAATGGATAAGATGGTAGACCATTCCTGCGATGCCAAGACAGAGAAGGCTCTTTATGACTGTGTCATGAACCATGAGCAGGTGCTTGGAATTGATTTACTCCAAACCCGCATCTTTGGTAATAAAATCTATGTGGATGTGGAAATTCAGGTAAATGGTTCCTATACCTTAGAGCAGGCGCATACGATTGCAGAAGAGGTACATGAAAACATTGAACATGATTTTCCGAAGGTGAAGCACATTATGGTACATGTAAATCCTGCAAAGTAATAGGGACGCTTCTTTTGTCTTGCTTTTCAAGACAAAAGAAGCGTCCCTGTTATGAATTTGCCATAGCAGATAACTCTGCTAACATTTTTGGTAATTCGGTATCCATATTTTCGTCTGTGAACTGGCAGGTGCCGACCTTTTTGTGACCACCGCCATTGTATTTGAGCATTAAGCTTCCGACATCTAAGGTTGCACTTCGATTTAAAATACTATAACCAACAGCAGCGCTGCATCCTTTTCCACCACGTCCGCTTACAATCCAGGCAGAGATATTCTGCTTCGGGAACATGCTGTAAATTAAGAAACGGTTACCTGAGTAGATTGGATCTACACCGCGAAGGTCTGAAATAATGAGATTACCATCGGTAATGGTGTGGTCTTTTACCATCTTCATAAATTTGGCTGTCTGTTCAAAATAAATGTCAACACGCTCTTTTACATCCGGCATTGCAAGAATTTCATCCGCTGTCATAGTACGGCATGCATCAATCAATTTTTCCATCAACTGATAGTTCGAAATCGTAAACTGGCGCCATCTGCCGAGACCGGTACGAGGGTCCATCAGAAAACCGATTAAAATCCATCCGGTTGGATTCTGTACTTCGTCAATGGTAAGATTACCGGAATCCACTTTATCAACAGCTTCCATCATGGCATCAAACTGTGGGAAGCGTTCTTTTCCACCATAATATTCATAAATGATACGCGCGCAGGAAGGAGTAATACGGCTTTCTCCTTTGTATTTACCCGCCAACTGTAAACGTTCGTGTTCGCTGGAATGATGGTCAAACCAAAGACCGCAGCCCTCAACATATGGGACGTTGGCAAGACAGTCATCTTCTGTGATTTCTACAAGACCATCCTGCAAATCCTTTGGATGGGCAAATGTCCAATGATCAATAATTCCTGCTTCTTTTAAAAGGACCCCGCAGGCAAGTCCGTCAAAGTCTGAACGTGTTACTAATCTCATAATATTATCCCTCCGTAAATTTTTGTGTAAATCGCTATGACGTTAGTACTATTATATAAAATTTTTATTGTATTTTCAACTTTTATCAGTTAAATTAGATTTTAAAAGATAAAATTTTTTGAAAAACACTTGACCTTCCATAGAGTGGAACCCTTATTGTAAGATTAGGAGGTGGCACAAATGGAAAAGAAAATGAATATTAATCAGGCTGAGAAGCTTACAGGAGTGTCAAAACGAAATATTCGCTTTTATGAAAATGAAGGACTTTTACAACCGCATCGGGATGATATAAGTGGATATCGGAAATATGGAGAAGATGATATTTGGAGAATCAAAGTCATTAAAATGCTCCGAATGCTGGATATGCCGTTAGAGGAGATTTCAGACGTACTTGATGAGAAGCAGTCCCTGGAACAGGCGGTGATTAAGCAACGGGCACACCTGGAGGAAAAAGAAAAGGAATTACAGGAAGATAAGGAGACGCTTGAGCTTTTGCAGCAGG
>CAMGET010000152.1 GCA_946055175.1 uncultured Roseburia sp. | reverse complement strand
CAAAACCAAGCGTCTCAAGATTTACATTCTCTTTTGTAGACAAAATTCCCAGTAACCGTTCATTTAATAAATTATCAATAAAACCGCCAACCTCATCTGCAATCAACTCGCCTATTTCTGTAACACCTTTACAGATACCTGTTCCCAGCACTTTCCCCTTTTTGCTGATTACAAGAATATTTGAGTTTAAAATTTCCTTTAATACATCGCAGATATCATTAAATACAACTTTTGATGAATTGTTATTATGCAAGAGTTTATTGATTTTTCTGGTTTTATCTAACAACTGTACACTCATTTGTATCCCCCCTGTTTTTGCACGAATATCCTTATCTTCCGTATTTTAACATGTTTATTCAGAAAATTCAATCTTTTTTAACTATTGTTCGGAATATCCACACTTTTCATCTGCACAGGCAATCTTGTTTCCTTTTACTACCATATAGCCACCGCATTTCGGGCATTTTTTCTCTACCGGTCTGGACCATGACATGAAATCACAATCCGGATTATCTTCACACCCGAAATACTTTCTGCCTTTTTTTGTCTTACGAAGTACGATATCTTTGCCACATTTTGGACAGGCAACCCCAATCTTTTCCAGATATGGTTTTGTATTGCGACACTCCGGGAATCCGGGACAAGCTAAAAATTTACCATGAGGACCATACTTGATTACCATATTTCTTCCACATTCATCACAGATGACGTCTGTCACTTCATCTTCAATTTTTACTTTATCTAAATCTTTCTCTGCTGCTTCTACTGCCTTAATCAGATCCGGATAGAAATTTGCAATCACCGTTTTCCAGTTCACTTTCCCCTCACCAACTCCATCTAATAAAGATTCCATATTGGCAGTAAAGTGTTCATCCACAATTGTCGGGAAATTTTCTTTCATAATCTGATTGACTACTTCACCGAGTTCTGTAATGTATATGTTTTTCGCTTCTTTTACGATATATCTTCTTCCTAAAAGAACGGTAATTGTAGGAGAATAAGTACTTGGTCTTCCAATTCCGAGTTCCTCCATTGTCTTAACCAGAGAAGCTTCTGTATAATGAGCTGGTGGTTGCGTAAAATGCTGCTTTGGTTCGAATTCTGTTAAAGAAAGCTTTGTTGACTCGTCCAGTGCTTTTAACAATACATTATTTTCTGACTTTTCATCATCCTCAGACGTATACACGGACATAAATCCATCAAAAGCCACTTTCGATGCAGAAACTGTAAAACGGTACTCTCCTGCACCGATTCTAACGTTTACCGTTTCATAAACAGCAGCTGCCATCTGGCTTGCTGCAAAACGTTTCCAAATAAGCTGGTATAATCTAAACTGATCTCTTGAAAGTGAGTCCTTTACCTTTGCCGGGGTACGATAGATATCAGAAGGACGAATTGCTTCATGCGCATCCTGAATCTTTACATTACTCTTTTTAACTACCTTCTGTCCGGCTAAATAGGATTCTCCAAATTCTGAAGTAATATAGTTTGTTGCCTGCTCCTGCGCTTCATCCGAAATACGAACAGAGTCTGTACGAAGGTATGTAATCAAACCTACTGTTCCCTCTCCTTTTATATCTACCCCTTCATATAACTGCTGTGCGATACGCATCGTTTTTGAAATTGGGAAATTCAATGCTTTCGAGGCTTCCTGTTGTAAAGTACTGGTTGTAAACGGAAGAGGCCCCTTTTTTACACGTTCCCCTTTTTTCACTTCCAATACTTTAAATGTTTCATTTTTCAATGCACTAAGAAGATCGTCCATCTCTTTCTGGGACTTAATATCAGTTTTTCCATCTTCATTTCCATAGAATTTGGCTTCTAAAGGCTTCTTTTCACCGGGAATGGAAAGTTTCACATCTAAAGACCAGTATTCTTCCGGAATAAATGCATTTATCTCTTCTTCACGATCACAGATAATACGAAGTGCTACCGACTGTACCCGTCCGGCGCTAAGTCCACGTTTTACTTTTGCCCATAACAACGGACTTATTTTATACCCTACCATACGGTCTAACATTCGACGTGCCTGTTGCGCATTTACAAGATTCATATCGATCTCTCTTGGCTGCTTCAAAGATGCCTTTACCGCATTCTGTGTAATCTCATTAAAGCTAATACGGTTTACATTCTTATCCTCAAGCTTAAGAGCCTGGCTCAAATGCCATGAAATCGCTTCTCCTTCACGGTCCGGGTCGGTTGCAAGATACACTTTGTCCGCTTTTTTTACCTCTTTCCGAAGCTTCGCCAGTATATCGCCTTTTCCACGGATTGTAATGTACTTTGGTTCAAAATCATTTTCTGCATCAAAACCCATTGTGCTCTTTGGTAAATCTCTGACATGTCCGTTTGATGCAACAACTTCATAATTCTTTCCCAAGAATTTTTTAATTGTCTTCACCTTCGCAGGCGACTCCACGATTACAAGGTATTTTGCCATATTTCTTCTCCCTACTCAAACTCTTATATAATAATTTCGAAAAATCTCTTTCAAAGCACCTTTTTCTATCATACTTTCAATGAGACCAGATAAATACTGTGTTTTCATTCCTGTCCTCATAGAAATCTCTTCCAAACTTTTTGGACGGAAATCGAGACAACTATACACCAAGCTCTCATCTTTTTCAAGTGATAAATTTTGAATATTTTGTAAACTAGGTTCTTCTTTACATGTTGATTTCTCAAAAATCCCCATATCTTCCAATAGCGAATTTACACTTGTTATGATTCCTGCGCCCTGTCGTATCAACGCATTACAGCCGGTGCTTAAAGCATCTGTTGCCCTTCCCGGACAGGCAAAAATATCTTTTCCCTGTTCCAGAGCATAGTCTGCTGTGATCAAAGAACCGCTCCGTTCTTTCGCCTCAACCAAAATCACTGTATCACTAAATGCAGAAATGAGTCTGTTTCTAAGAGGAAATAATTGTGGTCTTGGTGCTGTCCCCGGTGGATATTCTGATATCAGGCCGCCATTTTCCAGAATTTCCTCATAAAGCTTCCTATTTTCTGACGGATAACAAATATCTGCCCCACATCCTAATACAGCAAAGGTTTTCCCTTTTCCCTTTATTGCACCGATGTGTGCATACGCGTCTACCCCTCTTGCCATACCGCTGATTATTTCCACCTGATGTACTGCCAATGCCTCAGCAATCTTTTCTGACATAAGTCGTCCATATTCAGAGCACTGCCTTGCGCCCACAATGGCTACACTTCTAAATTTTTCATCCGGCAGCTTTCCTTTATAGTATATGCTATAGGGTGGATTTTCTATGTAACGTAAATTTTCCGGAAATTCCTCCATTTCCTGCGATATAAAACCAATTTTTTTCTTTTGAAACGCTTCCCATTCTGCATCCAGTTTCCATCGTTTTCTATGCTCTATGATTTTTAACCGCTCTTTTTCCTTCAGTTCGCTTAAAGAAAAAATCTGTTCTTCTGTTAAATAATACAGTTCTTTTGCACCTTCTACATACCGTAATATTTTCTGAATGGTCTTTGAACCGATTCCTTCCATATTAGATAACCAATATTGATATTTCATGTTACACCTCCCGGCCCCATAACTTTTTATCGATATTCCGATAGCAAACAGCCTCCGCTAAATGCCTCTGCAGAATATCCTCAGAGCCATCCATATCTGCCAGTGTCCTTGCTACTTTTAGAATCTTATGGTAGCTGCGTGCAGTTAAATTCAATTTCGTATACATTTTCTCCATATAAGCTTCCTGTTTTAAATGTAACGAACAATATTCCCTAATCTTGGCACCGGGAATCTGGCTATTATAACAAAATTCCTCATTTCTATAACGATATCTCATTCGCTCATGTACTGCCATTACCCGTTCCCTGATTGTTTCAGAGGTTTCTTCTTCTCTTTTTTCGATTAACTCTTCAAATGGAATTTGTGAAGTTGCTACACAAATATCAATGCGATCCAGTAATGGTTGACTAATGCGGTTAATATAACGCTCTAACGTACTGGATGAGCATCTGCACTTCTGCATGTCCGGAAAATAGCCACATTTGCAAGGATTCATTGCTGCTACCAGCATAAAATCCGCCGGATATTCATAATCCCCATTCATCCTTACAAGTCTTACTGCTTTTTCTTCCATAGGCTGTCTTAGTATTTCCAGTGTATCTTTTTTAAATTCAGGAAGTTCGTCCAGGAAAAGCACACCTTTATGTGCCAATGAGATTTCTCCGGGCCGTGGAATACTGCCGCCTCCCGCAAGCCCTTGTGGCGTTATGGTATGATGGGGACTTCGAAAAGGCCGTTTATCTATCAGCTGTTCTCTGTTTGAGAATAAGCCGGATACACTATAGATTTTTGATAACTCCATCTGTTCTTTCTCATCCAGTGGCGGTAAAATTGTCGGTATCCGCATAGCTGCCATCGTTTTTCCGGCTCCGGGCGGTCCCAGCATAAGCAGATTATGCATTCCGCTTACAGCAGTCTCACAAGCCCGCTTTAGCAGATGCTGTCCGTTGATTTCCGAAAAATCCGGTTGTTTTTCTTCTACCAGCGTTTTTTGTTCTCTTTGCTCTTTCTGATACGGTTTTCCATTTAGAAGATCAATTGTTTCTCTGATACTGCGCACAGCAAAAATGCGCATTTGTTTTACCAGTTCCGCTTCTGTAGCATTTTCATATGGTACAATACAGGTATGAACCCCTTCCTCAGCCGCTTCAGCCAGCATTGGTAAAATACCATGTACCGGCCGTATTTCGCCGTTTAATCCAACTTCACCAATTACAAACAGTTCTTTTAATTTTTCTTTCTCTATTACATTCATTGCTCCTAAAATAGAAAGTGTAATAGGTAAATCAAAACCTGAACC
>CAMGET010000151.1 GCA_946055175.1 uncultured Roseburia sp. | reverse complement strand
ATTTTGAGAACCATTACTCTTCGTGAGCCCCTGTAATGGAGTAAATCACCCACTCTGCAATATTTGTCGCATGATCGCCGATTCGCTCAAAATATTTCGCAACAAGAAGCATATCAGTAGCCTGTTCTCCATTTTTTACATTTTCGTTAATCTTTAATATAAGCTGATGCTTAAAGCGGTCAAATAAATCATCCACTACATCATCCTGTTTGATAACATGACGTGCCAGCTCCAAATCCTTGCTGACAAAAGCATCCACACTCTTAATTACCATATCGGTCGTCTCTTTTGCCATCTCTTTTACAAGCTCAATATCCATCTCACTTTTTTCGTAAGTAGAACCTGCCATCAGTATCGTCATTTCTGAAATATCTGCCGCATGATCACCGATTCGCTCCATATCCGTAATCATTTTTAAAGCTGCAGAAATCAGGCGCAAATCCCTTGCCACCGGCTGCTGCTGTAATAACAGTTTCATGCAAAGGCCTTCGATTTCCTTTTCCTGATGATCAATCTCTTCATCAAATTTGATGGCATCTCCGGCGCGTTCCACATCTTGTTTTACCAACGCGGCGATTGCCATTTCAATTGCCTTTTCAATCAGACTTCCCATTTCGATTAATTCATTGTTCAGTTCTAAAAGCTGACGGTCAAAACGATTTCTCATAATCCTCTCCTTTTCTTTCTCCCAGCATTCAAATCTTTTGCTTCATCCGAAACGTCCTGTGATATAATCCTCCGTTCTCTTATCCTGAGGAACAGAGAATAATTTTTCTGTTTCACCGCTTTCAATGACTTCTCCGAGCAGGAAGAAAACGGTTTTATCGGAAACACGCACCGCCTGCTGCATATTGTGCGTTACCATTACGATAGTATATTGTTTTTTTAATTCAATTGCTAAATCTTCTATTTTTGACGTAGAAATCGGGTCAAGCGCAGAGGTCGGTTCATCCATTAAAATAACCTCCGGCTCTACGGCAAGCGCTCTTGCGATGCAAAGACGCTGCTGCTGTCCGCCGGATAAACCAAGGGCACTCTTTTTCAGACGATCTTTTACTTCATCCCAAATTGCTGCATCGCGGAGAGATTTTTCCACAATCTCATCCAGCTTTGCTTTGGAATGAATTCCATGTGTTCTGGGTCCATACGCAATATTATCGTAAATACTCATTGGAAAAGGATTTGGCTTCTGAAAGACCATGCCGACTCTTTTCCTAAGATGGTTTACATCCATTCCTTCGTAGATGTCCTCACCATCCAGCAACACTTTTCCCGTTATTTTGCAGCCCTCCACCAAATCATTCATACGATTTAAGCTTTTTAGGAAGGTAGACTTGCCGCATCCGGAAGGCCCGATAAATGCAGTTATTTCGTTTTTATTGATATTCAGATTTATACTTTTCAGTGCTTGAAAATCACCATAATATAAATCCAGATTACTAATCTCGAATTTTGTATTCATATTACCTCTCATTCTGCCGTTACCGGCGCGAAACTATGCTTTTGGTGCTTCTAATTTCTTTGCCACTAAACCGGATAGGGCGTTGATTCCCAATACGATAATCAACAGCACGACTGCAGTGGCATTCGCTTCATTCTTATGTAATCCTTCATTTGATAATACATACATATGAATGGCAAGTGTTCTTCCGGAGTCTTTAATTCCCGCCAATCCTGCTACCGTACCGGCTGTATAAACAAGGGCTGCAGTCTCCCCTACAATACGCCCGATTGCAAGAATGACACCGGATAAGATTCCCGGGATTGCTGCCGGAAGTACAATTTTAAATACCGTTCGAAGCTTCCCCGCTCCCAGTCCAAAGCTACCCTCCCGGTAAGAATCCGGTACACAAAGCAGCGCTTCCTCTGTCGTTCTCATAATGGTCGGAAGTACCATAATTGCCAATGTCATGGCACCGGCTAACATGGAATAACCCCATTTCAATGCCGTTACAAAAAACAGCATACCGAACAATCCGTAGATAATGGATGGAATTCCGGTTAAAGTTTCTGCTGTTAGCCGCACAATTCCCACGATTTTATTTCCCTTTTTTGCATACTCTACCAAATAGATTGCCGCACCTACTCCAAACGGTACGGATACCAGAAGGGAAACAGCTACCATTTCAACGGTATTTACAATCGCCGGCATCATAGATACGTTATCTGAATTATATTTCCATGCAAATAAGCTCGGGGTTAGGTTCGGAATGCCTGTTATCAAAATATAACCAACCAGAAACAACAGCGTTGCTACGGTTAAAAATGCCGCAATCAGTACCAGCAGTAATAAAAGAAAAGAGCCCGGATGCTTTCGGTAGGATTTCATTTTTTCTCCAAAAGACTGTTTATTAATTGCCTTTATTTCTTCCATATCTGACTTCCTTTCTTTCTAAGCCTTTTTGTGTTTCAATGCCGAGAAGCACAGATTGATAATCAGGATAAATACGAATAGAACCACGCCTGTAGCAATCAAAGCCTCTCTGTGCAAATCCGTTGCATAACCCATTTCCAGCACGATGTTTGTGGTCAGCGTTCGGACACCCTGGAGAATGCTGTCCGGCACACGTGGCTGGTTCCCGACAATCATCATCACTGCCATGGTTTCTCCTAAAGCTCTTCCTACTCCTAAAATAACGGCTGCCAGAATTCCTGAATTAGCTGCAGGAACTATGACTGAAAATACACTTCGTTCATGGGTTGCTCCAAGCGCCAAAGCACCCTCGTAAAAGCTGGCATCTACTGCGCGGATTGCAGGTTCTGCTGCACCGATAACCGTTGGTAAAATCATAATTCCAAGTAATATTGCAGCCGTAAGAATGCTCTGCCCACGGCAGTTCTCCACGTTTTCGCGGATAAACGGAACTAATACAACCAAGCCAAAAAAGCCATATACGATAGACGGAATGCCTGCCAGTAAATCTACAATTGGTTTTAAGAATTTATAAATTTTCTGCGGGCAAAACCGCGCCATAAAAATGGACATTAATATTCCAATCGGAACGCCGATGATGAGTGCTCCGCCTGTTACATAAAGGCTTCCTAAAATCATCGGAAGAATTCCGAATATCTTATTCCCCGGTCTCCATTCCGTTCCGGTTAAAAAATTAAAAAAACCGATTTCCTGCATTGCCGGTATTCCGTTTGCAAAAAGGAATACACAGATGAGTGCAACTGCAAGAATAGAAATGACTGCTGTCAGCAAAAAGACGTATTCCATAATCTTTTCCTTTACTTTCATCGTTTCCACCTTTCTTAAACGCCCGAAAAGGGCCGAAAGAATTTCTTCCGGTCCTTTTGGTATGCTAGAATATAAACTTCTATTCTGTTACTTTGCTCCACTCAGTTGTTTCACCCATGAAGATTGCTTTTACTGCTTCTGATGAAAGGTCTTCAACCGGATTTTCAAGGTTTACGATAACTGCAATACCATCCATTGCAATCGTTGTTCCAGTTAAACCAGCTTCCTTTTCAGAATCCTTAAGGTCACGGGAAGCCATACCGATATCAAGTGTTCCGTCTGCTGCCTGGCTCATACCTGTAGAAGAATCAGAAGTCTGAAGTTCGATTTCTGCGGATGTATTAATTGCCTTGTATGCTTCAATTAATTTTTCCATAACCGGTGATACGGAAGAAGAACCGCCTACAACAATCTTGCCTGCTGCACCATTTGATTCAAATGCTGTTTCGCCTGCTACGGAAATGTAACCTTTTCCTTCAATCACTGCCTGACCTTCTGCGCTCATAATGAAGCCTATGAAATCCTGTGCTACATCACTTACTTCACCGGCTGTTGCAATGTTGAATGGTCTTGCTACGGTGTAGGTACCTGCTTTAATATTGTCAACAGTTGCTTCAACGCCATCGATTTTTACAGCTTTTACAGTTTCATTTAAAGAACCAAGAGAAACATATCCGATTCCGTATGTATCACCTGCTACAGATGTCATCATAACGTCTGTGCTGTTTGTAATGATTGCTTCTACTGTTGTGTAATCAATTTTCTCACCTGCATCGTTTTTCTGTTCAATTCCGAATAATTCGATAAAAGCGCCTCTTGTACCGGAACCATCTTCACGGGAATATACAGAGATGAGTTCAGATGCATCAAAGTTTCCTGCTGCTTCTGCTGTCTGATTTCCATTTTCTACGTTTTCCTCTACAGTTGCCTGTGAATCTGCACCTGCGTTTGCATCTGTGTTCTCTTTTGCGCCACATCCTGCAAACATACTGACCACTAATGTTGCTGCTAATAAAATACTTACTACTTTCTTTTTCATATTGAATTTTCCTCCATGTAAAGCCTTTCGCTTTTTTGTTTTTTCTCTTTTCTTTTCGACAGTACCTACTTTATGACTGCTTTGTGAAATTCATAGACATGGATTTGTGAAGATTTTGTAAAATGGAGGTAAAAGAAAAAATGTGTGCCTTGTGGCGCATAAAAAATAGCATCCCCACCGACCAAAGTTTGGATGCTATTTCACAATAAATATTCATACTGAGGGCAATCGGAAACTTCAATTCCGAGTACCTTTCTAAGTAGATTATATACTAGGGTACTTGAGGTTTCAAGTGCCCTTTATTAAGTTTTGGGATAACACAGCAAGTAATATAATTCCCAATCCCATTATTCCGAATCCGTTTATACTATCAGTAATGTGAAGAAACGAAAAAACAAAGGAACCAAGTGGCATAAACATGACCGCAACCGTAAAAATGACACTAAATACTCTGCCTAAATAGTTTTCATCCACATGAATCTGAACATAGGACATAAAATTAATGTTAAACATGGTAAGCATTGTTCCAAAAAGCAAAAAAGGTACAAGACATACAATTAGATTACCCGTTAAACTGGCAATTGGT
>CAMGET010000150.1 GCA_946055175.1 uncultured Roseburia sp. | reverse complement strand
GAAACAGTTGGAAGAAAAAGTTGCTAAGTTACTAAAAATAAAGAATAGTCAAATTAAAAGCATTCAAATTCAAAAAAAATCGATTGATGCAAGGAAAAAACCGGAACTTTATATGGTTTACTCTGTAAACGTTTTGGTTGACAATGAAAAGTCTATCATGAAAAAGATTAACGATAATAATATTATGTTAATCAATGAGAAAAAATATGAAATACACGCAACCGGTACGCAAAATTTGTCAAAAAAACCGTTAATTGTCGGTGCCGGACCTGCCGGGCTTTTTTGCGCATATTTACTGGCTTTAGAGGGATATCAGCCAATTTTATTGGAACGTGGGAAATGCATGGAAGATCGCAAAAAAGATGTGGAACTTTTTTGGAAAACAGGCATTTTAAATACAAAGTCAAACGTACAGTTTGGAGAAGGCGGAGCCGGAACCTTTTCGGATGGGAAATTAAACACATTAGTGAAAGATCCTATCGGAAGAAACAGGTTTGTATTGGAGACATTTGTTGAATTCGGAGCACAGGAAGCTATCTTATACGACAATAAACCTCATATTGGAACGGATGTACTAGATAATGTAATCGTTAAGATGAGAAATAAAATAGAAGAATTAGGTGGAACGATACGGTTTGAATCCTGTGTAACAGATATTGATGTGTTAAATAATCAAATAATTGGAGTTGAGATAAATCATAAAGATAGGGTAGATACACAAATATGCGTATTGGCCCTTGGTCATAGTGCAAGAGACACTTTTGAAATGTTGTTTCATAAAAAACTTGATATGTCGTCAAAGGCATTTGCAGTTGGATTTCGTGTAGAACATCCACAGCATTACATGAATGAAGTTCAATACGGAAAAGTATATGCAGAACAATTACCTGCTGCACCTTATAAAGTAACAGCAAATCTTGATAACGGCAGAGGCGTTTATTCTTTCTGTATGTGTCCCGGAGGATATGTAGTAAATGCTTCTTCGGAAGAAGGCCGTCTGGCTGTAAATGGTATGAGTTATTCAGACCGTGGGAGCGATAATGCAAACAGTGCAATCATTGTTTCAGTATCACCGGAAGATTTTGATGGAACTGATGCGCTTGCAGGGGTACGGTTTCAACAGAAAACAGAAGAGAAGACTTACAAACTGGCGAAAGGGAAGATTCCACAACAGTTATTTGGAGATTTTTGTAAAAATCAGGCTTCAAAATCATATGGAAGCTATGGAAGTATGCATAAGGGGCAAGCAGAGTTAGTGAACTTAAGAGGAATTTTACCGAAGAAACTGGAAGAATCATTTATTGAAGGAATGCATGTTTTTGGACAAACCATTCCTGAATTTGACAGAGAAGATACGATTATGTCGGCAATTGAAAGCAGAACGTCATCTCCAATTAGAATGACTCGGGATGAAAGTTTTGAAGCTAATATAAAAGGAATCTATCCATGCGGAGAAGGTGCAGGCTATGCGGGGGGAATTATGTCTGCGGCAATGGATGGATTAAAAGTAGCAGAAGCTATTATAAAAAAGTATAAAAAAGGGTAAGTTGGAGGAAAAACTTTTGGAAGAATATACACCAATGATGCAGCAATATTTAAAGACAAAAGAAGAATATAAAGACTGCATTTTATTTTATCGTCTTGGAGATTTTTATGAAATGTTCTTCGACGATGCTATTTTAGTATCAAAAGAATTGGAATTGACATTAACAGGAAAAAACTGTGGTATGGAAGAACGTGCACCAATGTGTGGGGTACCTTACCATGCTGTAGAAGGTTATCTGAACCGTTTAGTAGCAAATGGACATAAAGTAGCGATTTGTGAACAGGTCGAAGACCCAAAAACAGCAAAAGGAATTGTAAAACGAGAAGTAATTCGTATTGTTACGCCCGGAACCAATATGGATGCGCAGGCGTTGGATGAAACTAAGAATAATTATCTGATGTGTATTGTATACATGGAAGATAAATATGGAATTGGTTTAACAGATGTGTCTACCGGAGAATTTTATGTGACTGAAGTAGACAGTGAAAGAAAACTGATGGATGAGATTCATAAGTTTTCTCCTTCCGAAATTATCTGCAATGAAAGCTTTTATATGAGTGGTGTGGATTTGGAAGATATGCGTCATCGCCTAGGAATTATGATTTATTCGTTAGAAGCATGGTATTTCAGCGATGAAACAACGATTACAACGCTTAAGAATCATTTTAAAGTGAATAGTTTAGAGGGACTTGGATTAAAAGATTACTTATGCGGAACAGTGGCCGCAGGTGCATTACTGCGCTATTTGTACGATACTCAAAAGAACTCTTTAGACCAGATTTCTGCGATTCATCCATATTCAACAGGAAAATATATGATTATTGACAGCTCTACCAGAAGAAATTTGGAGCTCGTTGAGACATTAAGAGAAAAGCAAAAGCGAGGTTCTCTTCTTTGGGTATTAGATAAAACGAAAACCGCAATGGGAGCACGTATGCTTAGGTCCTTTGTGGAGCAGCCTTTAATTGAGAAATCTGAAATTGAAAAACGCCAGGATGCGATTGCAGAAATAAATAAGCACATTATTACAAGAGAAGAACTTCGTGAGTATTTAAACCCTATTTATGATTTAGAGCGTTTAATTACTCGTGTAACCTACATGACTGCAAATCCAAGAGATTTAATTGCATTTAAAAATTCAATTGGAATGCTTCCACCAATCAAAACTTTACTAAATGAATTCCAATGTGAGATGCTAAAAGAACTGCATGACGAGATGGATACCTTAGAGGAACTTTATAATCTGATTGATGCAGCGATTATTGAGGAACCGCCAATCAGCGTGCGTGAGGGTGGTCTTATTAAAGACGGATATTTTGAAGAAGTGGATAAATATCGGAAAGCAAAGACAGAGGGAAAGAACTGGCTTGCAGAGCTTGAAGCAAAAGAACGGGAAAAAACCGGCATAAAAAATCTAAAAATCAAGTATAACAAGGTGTTTGGATATTATTTGGAGGTAACAAACTCCTATAAAGAAATGGTGCCTGACTATTTTATGAGAAAACAGACACTTGCAAATGCGGAACGATACATTACACCGGAATTAAAGGAACTTGAGGATATGATTCTTGGTGCGGAAGACCGTTTGGTAAGTCTGGAATATGAACTTTTTTCGGAAGTAAGAAATACGATAGCAAAAGAAGTCGTACGTATTCAACAGACCGCAAAAGCAATTGCTAAGTTAGATACTTTTATTTCTCTTGCTGTAGTAGCGGACCAGAATAACTACTGCCGTCCGAAAATCAATGAAAACGGTGTTATTGATATCAAAGACGGACGACATCCAGTGGTAGAGAAAATGATTACCAATGATATGTTTATTGCAAATGATACTTATCTGGACAATGGATCTAACAGAATTTCTATTATTACCGGACCGAACATGGCAGGAAAGTCTACCTATATGCGCCAGACAGCTGTCATTGTGTTAATGGCACAGATTGGAAGCTTTGTTCCGGCATCATCTGCGAAAATCGGTATTGTTGATCGTATTTTTACCCGTGTTGGAGCTTCCGATGATCTTGCAAGTGGTCAGAGTACATTCATGGTAGAAATGAACGAGGTGGCTAACATTTTACGAAATGCTACCAGTAATTCACTTCTGGTATTGGATGAAATCGGGCGCGGGACAAGTACATTCGACGGGTTGAGTATTGCATGGGCTGTTGTAGAACATATCAGCAATCCTAAGTTATTAGGAGCGAAAACTTTATTTGCAACACATTACCATGAATTGACGGAACTGGAAGGAAAACTAAATAATGTTAATAACTATTGCATTGCCGTAAAAGAAAAGGGAGATGATATTGTATTTTTACGTAAAATCATCAAAGGCGGTGCAGACCGAAGCTATGGTATTCAGGTTGCTAAGCTTGCCGGAGTACCGGACAGTGTCATTGACCGCGCAAAAGAAATCTGTGAAAAACTGATTGAAAATGACATTGCCGCAGTTGCAAGAAACATCGATGTCGACAATGGACGTGCGAAAAAGAAAAAAGAAAAACTGGATGAAGTGGATTTGGCACAGATGTCTTTATTTGATACGATAAAAGATGATGATATTATTAATGAACTTCGGAATGCTGATTTATCAAACATGACACCAATTGACGCATTAAATAAACTATATGAGTTACAGAATAAGGTAAAAAACAGGTGGTAAGCAGGTGAAATTATGCCCCAAATAAAATTATTAGATCAACAGACAATAGACAAAATTGCAGCTGGCGAAGTGGTAGAGCGTCCTTCCTCTGTTGTAAAAGAGTTAGTTGAAAATGCCATTGATGCGAAGGCTACAGCGATTACAGTAGAAATAAAAGAAGGAGGAGTTTCTTTTATTCGTATTACTGATAATGGATGCGGAATTGAAAAAGACCAGATTCCGCTTGCTTTTTTACGTCATTCTACCAGCAAAATCAAACATATTGAAGATTTGTTTCATATTTCTTCTCTTGGATTCCGTGGTGAGGCTTTATCAAGCATTGCAGCTGTCGCTCAGGTAGAACTGATTACAAAAACATATGGGGATTTGACCGGAATCAGATATGTTATTGAAGGTTCAAAAGAGATAGCATCTGAGGAAGTTGGTGCTCCGGAAGGAACTACTTTTTTAGTTAAAAATCTATTCTTTAATACACCTGTTCGCAGGAAATTTTTGAAATCTGCGCAGACAGAGGGGGGATATATCGCTGACCTTATGGAACGAATGGCATTGTCCCACCCTGAAGTTTCTTTTAAATTTATTAATAACGGACAAACAAAACTGCATACCTCTGGTAACGGAAATAAGAAAGACCTGGTTTATCATGTCTATGGACGAGATATTACTTCATCCCTGATACAGATTGATGA
>CAMGET010000149.1 GCA_946055175.1 uncultured Roseburia sp. | reverse complement strand
TGCTCGGAGCTGCGCAAGTTGCTTCGCAACTTGTATTTGTTTCGTTGTCGTTTTTTCGCGACAACTCATATATAATAACATGAGTGTCGATATTTGTCAACAACTTTTTCAAAAAATTAAAACAACCTATATTTTCAAATAAAAGCGGAGAAGGAGGGATTTGAACCCTCGCGCCGGTCAACCCGACCTATACCCTTAGCAGGGGCACCTCTTCGGCCACTTGAGTACTTCTCCAAAGTTATTATTTGACAATATGAGATTGTTTCTGCGCCGTGACGCATAGATAATAATACTAAAGGATTTCCCTTTTGTCAACGGAAATATTCAACTTTTTTATTTTTTCTTCTATTCTATTCCCATACTGAGTTTTACAGTCATATAATCATGATGTACCTTAGGCAAAAATTTTTCAAATACATCCGATACTTTTAAGCGGATGCTGGAAGTGTTGATACATGGATGACATCCAAAATATTCTTCTTTCAATACATCTTCATCCACTAAAAGTGTTACATGATTCTCTGTATCATTCATAAGCCCCATAACACTTACGGAACCGGGAGTGATATTCAAAAACTTTTCCATATATTCCGGTGAAGCAAAGGATAATCTCGCACTATTAATCTGATGAGAAATTTCTTTTGTTTTAAACTTTTTATCTTCCCGTATCATCAATAAATAAAATTTTGTTTTCTGCGCATTGCATAAAAAAAGATTTTTACAAATAACCGCAGGTGCCAAAACCTCATCAATGGCTGCACAGGCTTCCATTGTGTTTGCCTCTTCGTGGTCTACCCGCTCATATTCAATTTCGAGAGAATCTAATAAATCATATGTCTTGATTTCCTTCTCCAGACGACCTTCATTGCTAAGCGGACGCCCTTTTACTAGCGTTAATGTACTGTTCATACCTATGCCTTTCTGATTTTTAGCCGTACCATTTCCATGATATTTTATTTTACGTTAATTCACAGTACTCTTTGATAGCAGTCTCATAAAGATTATTACCATCGCTGTCTGCTACCACAATGACCGGGAAATCCTTTACTTCCATTTTTAAAATAGCTTCTGCTCCCAAATCTTCATAGCAGACAATCTCTGATTTTTGCACACATTTTGATAATAGCGCACCGGCACCACCAACTGCTGCAAAATAAACTGCCTTATTCCGTACAATTGCATCCATGACTTCCTTGGAACGCTTTCCTTTTCCAATCATTGCCTTTTCTCCAAGGTCCAACAAAATCGGTGCGTACTTATCCATACGGGTTGCCGTCGTAGGACCGGCAGAACCGATTGGTCTTCCTTCTCTTGCCGGAGAAGGACCCATATAATAAATGGTAGCATCTTTAATATCAATTGGAAGTCCATCCCCTCTGTCTAATGCTTCTATCATCCGTTTATGTGCTGCATCTCTGGCAACATAAATAGTTCCTGTAATGTAAACATAATCTCCGGACTTTAACTCCTTCGTTACTTCTTCTGTAATTGGTGTATTAATATATTTATCCATAATTATTTTTAAACTTCCCTCACTACATGACGATTTACATGACAACAGATATTAATTGCAACCGGAAGCCCGGCAATATGAGTCGGATAAGTATTAATATTGACTGCTAATGCTGTCGTACTTCCTCCTAATCCTCCCGGTCCGATTCCCAATTTATTGATTTTTTCTAACATCTCTATTTCCAAATCTTTCACATAAGGAATATCAGAATGTTCATTCACCGGTCTCGTTAAAGCTTTCTTTGCAAGTAACGCACATTTTTCAAAAGTTCCTCCAATACCAACACCAACTACCATCGGAGGACAGGCATTTGGACCCGCATCTTTAACAGCAGTTAAAATTGCATTTTTTACTCCTTCGATTCCATCAGCAGGCTTTAACATAAACACACGGCTCATATTTTCACTGCCAAATCCCTTTGGAGCCATGGTGATTTTTACTTTATCGCCCGGTACAATGGAATAGTGTATGACTGCAGGCGTATTATCTTTTGTATTTTCACGAATAATCGGATCTCCTACAACTGATTTTCTTAAATATCCTTCTGTATAACCTTGACGTACTCCTTCATTTACCGCATCTTCAATAGTCATTCCTTCAAAATGAACATCCTGACCAATCTCTAAAAAGATAACCGCCATTCCCGTGTCCTGGCAAATCGGTATCATTTCCTCTGCTGCAATTTTTAGATTCTCCTGAAGCTGATTTAAAATCTTTTTTCCAAGTTCCGACTTTTCCGTTTCTGCTGCCTGTTTCATGGCAAGGTCCATATCACCGGATAAAAAATGATTTGCTTCTATGCACATTTCTTTGATATTTTCTGTTATCACATCTGTTTGAATTGTTCGAATCATACTTTCTCCTTTTAGTGATTTTCTACCTTTGGTAAAACTTCATCAATATCCACATAATATTTTTTATAATTATTGTTATCCACATACACACGAACTGCATTGTTCTTAAGTAGTGACTCCGGATTATAATATAAATATCTGCTCTTAAAGATATGTACCGTTCCATCCATTGCTTCGTATTTGCAATTGATTACAAAAGGATGTCTTCCGTTTACAGTTACATTATACTCCTGTGTAATATCAAAGATTTCAGCAACGACATAATTTCCATTCTCCAATAATCGCTGAGACATTTCCTTTTTAGATAATTGAATCATAAGAAATAATATACCTATTAAAAAGAAAATAAGTCCAATCCCACTAAAAATAAATAAGAACATAAAAGCATCTGTCATTTCTTCTTTTAAACCAGTAAATAAAACAATTCCTAAAACAAGAAAAATTGCTCCGATAATACTAAAAATCAAACCAACAATAAAAGTTGCATTCATCCCAATTTTTGCTTTTTTTTCATTCATCTTCTTTTTCCCTCTTAAGTCTAATATTAAACTGTTTTTTATATTTTTTAAGAATTTCATTCTGATCCCTTGAAATCATATCAGGGAAAGCTTCCATTAATCGCTTAAAACCAAAATTCTTCTGTGTGATAAGTTCTTTATATTTTTTCGTAAGCTCTTCATACTCTTTTTTAGCAGCTTCTTTTCTATGCTCATATTCTGTTTTAGATTCCAAGAGATTCTCAGCAAATGCTTCCCTGACTGCATCTGTTTTCTCTTCGAATTTTCCTCGAAGTTCTCCTGCTTTATCCTGAACTTCTTCCGATTTTTCTTTTACAGTTGTCACACCTTCATAAATATTTTCACCGATTTCATCTGAAAGCTGATGCATTTTCTGAGCCACTTCATCCATCAGTTTCAATCGTTTATTAAACTTCAGGATTGTAGAAACAGTTACTCCTAAATCAATAAAAAAAGCTGTCATTATAATAGACAATAAAACGATACCAAGAACATGAGGAATGATTGTAATAAATTTATAAATACTTGGATGTAACACCTTCATAATAAAGGTACATGCCAATCCCCATAAAATAGAAAACTTCAAACACACATATCCCATAATATTAAACGGCTTATCAGAATAATCCCACCATTTGTTATGGAATACTTTTTCCAAAATAAACCCGGTTAAAAATTCCAATACAGTGGTCAACAGCATGGAACCTAAAAATAAAATAAAAAGGCTTTCATTGATAGGTGTCAGAACCGCAACAACGATAACAACTCCACATCCGTAAATCGGACAATACGGACCATTCAAAAATCCGCGGTTTACAAACTTTCCACTATCTACGGCTGCAAATGATACTTCTGCACACCAGCCGATAAAAGCGTAAATAATAAAAATCCATACTAATTCATAAAAATTCTTTGGCATAAAAAAACCCCCTTTGCACGTTATTATATATAAAATGCAAAGGGGTGTAAATCATTTTCTATGATTATTCTTCTTCACTGTCTGCTTCTGCTCTTTCTAACAGTTCCTTCATAAGTTCCTCATCTGTTTCCGTTACATCTGCATTTCCGACAGCTTTTTTCGCAGCTTCTGCTGCTGCAGCAGCACTTAATTTTTCTTCCTCTTCTGTTAAAAGTTCAAAAGTATCCGAAGGATTCATCAGAGATTTATCTTCTTTTACTTTTGCAATACTTGCAATCGTCACATCATCTGACAAATTCATCAGTTTTACACCGGAGGTGACACGGCCAAGAAGAGCAGTCTGGTCAACCCTGATACGAATGATAATTCCTTCCGTTGTAATTAACATTACTTCGTCTTCTTTTCTGACGGCCTTCACACCTACAATATTTCCGGTTTTTTCGGTAATCTTGTAGCATTTTACACCTTTACCGCCACGAATCTGGGCGCTAAATTCAGATATCATCGTACATTTTCCGAGACCTCTTTCGGATACAATCATAAGAGATTCACCCTGAGATTCCATCTGCATTCCTACTACTTCATCGCCATCTGTAAGATTCATACCAATAACACCCATAGAAGTTCTGCCGGTGCTTCTAACATCTGTTTCATGGAAACGGATGCACATACCATATTTTGTAACAAGGAATATATCCTGTTCATTATCTGTTTTCTTTACTTCGATTAACTCATCATCTTCACGTAAAGTGATTGCTGCAAGCCCGGTCTTGCGGACATTTGCATAATCGGTAATCGGCGTTTTCTTTACAATACCATTCTTAGTTGCCATAAAGAGGAAATGACCTTCTGTATATTCCTTAATTGGAATCACTGCGGTAATTTTTTCTCCCGGCTGAAGTTGTAACAGATTAATGATAGCTGTTCCGCGGGCTGTTCTGCCTGCCTCCGGAATTTCATACGCCTTCATTCTATAGACACGTCCGGTATTAGTAAAGAACATCATATAATGATGAGAGGTTGTCATCAAAAGTTCTTCAATGTAATCCTCATCAATGGTTTCCATTCCTTTAATTCCTTTACCACCACGGTTCTGTGCA
>CAMGET010000148.1 GCA_946055175.1 uncultured Roseburia sp. | reverse complement strand
TCTTCTGTTGCTTCTTCTTTTTCTTTCTTAGATTTTGCTTTTGCCTTCTCTTTTACGTTCTCCATGATTAAGTCAACAGCTTTTGTTACTGCTAAATCTCTCTTCATGGAAGTCTTTTCAGACTCACCCATGTATTCTTTTAACTTGTCAGCTTCCATACCATACTGTGCTGCCATTTTTTCGATTTCTGCATCAACTTCTTCATCAGAGACTTCGATGTTCTCATCTTTTGCAATCTGCTCTAATACAAGACTGCTCTTAATACGCATTTCTGCTTCCGGACGAACCTGCTCTTTTAATTTGTCCAAGGTCATACCTGAGAACTGCATATACTGTTCCATAGTAAGACCGCTCTGTGCGATTCTCTGTGCAAAATCGTTTACCATGTTTTCGCACTGTGTCTCAATCATCGCCTCAGGGATTTCCATCTCAGACTTCTCGATGATCTTTGCAATCGCTTCGTCTTCCTTGGTACGCTTTGCTTCGTTTTCTTTTTCTACTTCAAGATGCTTTCTGACATCTGCCTTGTACTCATCCAATGTATCAAATTCGGATACATCCTGTGCAAACTCATCGTTTAACTCAGGAAGTTCTTTTACTTTGATTTCATGTAATTTTACTTTGAATACAGCCGGCTTACCAGCTAATTCAGCTGCATGGTACTCTGTCGGGAATGTAACGTTAACATCGAATTCATCGCCGGCATTATGACCAACAATCTGATCTTCAAAAGTATCAATGAAAGAATGAGAGCCTAACTCTAAGCTATGATTTTCAGCCTTACCGCCTTCAAACGGAACGCCATCTACTGAACCTTCGTAGTCAATCACTGCTGTATCACCGTTTGCAGCTGCTCTGTCTGTTACGGTAACCATTCTTGCATTTTTCTGTCTCTCAGCTTCTACTGCATTATCAACTTCTTCGTCTGTAACGGTTGTATCAACCTTTGTTACCTGAACGCCCTTGTATTTGCCAAGCTTTACTTCCGGTCTTACAGCAACTTCTGCTGTGAAAATAAATGGCTTTCCTGCTTCAATCTGGACAACATCGATTACCGGACGGGAAACGATGTCAGCACCGCTTTCTTCCATTGCCTGTGCATAATTATCCTGAATTAAAATGTTCGCTGCTTCTTCATAGAAAATAGCTGCGCCATACATTTTTTCAATCATCTGGCGAGGTACTTTTCCTTTACGGAAACCAGGAACACTGATTTTATTCTTTTCCTTCATGTAAGCTGCCTGTAACGCCTTTTCCAATTCTTCTGCCGGCACCTCTACAGTAAGCTTCGCCATATTTTTTTCTAAATTTTCTACCTGTACATTCATTATAACGATTTTCCTCCTTAAATATATATCTTATCTCATGAAATAACCATGTACAAATTGCGTATAAACAGTCATTTAAAGATTATAGCATATGGTTTTTCAAATTACTAGCCATTTTTTTTATTTTCTGCTCCGATTGACCAAATTCTCTTTAACTGATTCCCAAATTCACTAAATTGCCATGTTTTTCTGCTCCTGGCCACACATTTTGGGTCATTTACCAAAAATCCGGTTTCATCATATCCGTAAATGACAACGAAATGCCCTTCCGAAGTAAAAACTCCCTTTCTAACTGAGCAGATTAATATGTTTCCTTTATCAAGCTCAGCTTTCATACTCTTTTCCTTTATTGCCGTATGTTGCACGTTAAGTCCATACAAGGGCGGTACATCATCCATAAGCTTCCATGCAGTTCCAACACCTTCTACATAGTATTTTTTATCCGTACTATATTGTGCAATTTTATCCGGTGTTACATCCTCATAGTCTGTCAATGCTAAAATCACCATTGCCAGGCAGGTAGGTCCGCATCCTGACAGTCCCATTTCTTTTCCGCCATATTCAAAATACCCCCATCTGGAATCAAATTGAAGGAGAAGCGGGTATTTTTCCGCCAGTTCTTCTTCTGTAAATCCTCCATAGACACTACCGTCTGCATCGACTGATCCAATTACGTACGCCGCCATCTCGGGATTGTTAGCCAGATTCTTAAGCATCTCCATTGAATAGAGTTCGGGCTGCTCATTGATCTGTTTTACAAGCTCATACTGTTCGGCCAGTTCTGCAATCCTTTGCAGCACCTGCTCATCATCCCGTTCCTCCGGTTTGTCAACGTGTTCCAAGCCATATCTTTCGATATAACTTAACCCGATTTCTTTTATCTGCTCCTCCGCCCGAGGTTTTGTCTTTTCCACAATCCTCGTTCCAATGATTTCCGCTTCTGCTGCGCAGACCTCTGCCTTTTCTATATTCTGTTCCGGCTTCTGCAGAATATATGTACCCAGCATAGCTAAGAGCAAAACTACTGATCCCGCCAGCATACCCCATATTCTTTTGTGTTTCTTCATAGCATCCCCTAGCTGTACTATTTAGTACCCTAATTCTTCTCCCACCAGAATGACTTTGATTCTTCCCGGCACTCTTGACACACGGGTTACAACCGTAGTACAGCAGATGGTATCATTCATACAGTCTGCGCATCTTCCTGTCTTTGCACATGGTGTATTGCAACCAAGTCTCACTGTATTTGGCGGTGCCGCAAAATTACGGATACGTTCTATTCCGCTCTCCACATCTGTCACAACCTTATTCATTCCCGCAACAACAATGACGGTTTCCGGTCCGTATATCATCAGCCATACTCTGCTGCCTGCTCCGTCAATGTTCACCAGTTCTCCATCCAGGGTGATTGCATTGGTACTTGTCATAAAAATATCTGCTGTCGCCTGTCTTGCCTTACACTCCTTTTTTTCTTCCGGCGTCTGATAATTTTCTCTTCGAATCAGATCATGTCCTGCTGCTTCTACCGCTTCTTTTAATCCAAGTTCATCAATGGTCATGGAGCCGCCATAACAAATGCTTTTTCTATCTGTTCCGACCAGTTCTAAAAACTTTGCCTTGGCCTCTTCCTTCGTCTCACAATAATAGCCTTCCATTTTTCGAAACTCTAATTTTTTAATAATGCTTTCTGCCTGATTTCTGTAAAATTGTTTCTTTGGCATACTTTTTCTCCTTATTTTTTGTCACGTTTACGTAATAAATAAATATCCAGTTTTTCTTTCATATTATCCGGAATCTCTTTTCCAACCGGACAGCACACTGCATTTGCCATACGTTCCACAAACTTACTGATAAATGCCACGTCTTTTTCCATATGGCTCATTTTCATGACATCCATGGTATCATAACTGTTATGAATGGTCGCCGTATTGTTTGGTGCGATTCTTGCGAAGGATACTGCCGGAACTCCTTTGTCCGCAAACGGTGTAGAATCACTGGAATATACCTCCTGTGACACTTTCATTCCAAATCCTTCTTCCATACCCATATAGGTAAGGTAATGCACCAGCATTTCTTCTGCGGTACACACAGCAATAAATTTTCCCATGATACAGCCAATCATATCTAGGTTAATATTTAATACCATCTTTTTCCATTCCGCTTCTTTATAGGAATGGGCAGCCACATATGCTTTTGAACCAAGCAGACCACGTTCCTCAGAGCCGCACCAGATAAAACGCAAGCCATATCGATGTGCTTTTTGTGCAAATTTTTCTGCAATGGCAAGCAATCCTACGCTACCGGACATATTGTCATATGCGCCCTGCGATAAAGAGGTGCTGTCATAATGTGCGGTGAGCACGATGGTCTCATCTATTTCACCCGGTAAATCCAAAATTACATTCCCCGATTCACCTTTGTATTCGTCCTGTTTTAAAATAATTTTTGCCATTTTGGCATCGCTATTGATAATAGAGATTGCCTGCTTTGCGTTAATATTAACACCCGGAATCTTATTTCCCCTGCTGACAAAGGATCGTAATTCTCTCTGGTCGATATCCTCATCAGCATAATTTGCATTGCCGTCATATGTAATAAATCCAAGGGCTCCATGCTTAAACATGTCCTGATATACCCAGTATCTTAAGTATCCGTCAATTAGGACGATTTTGTCCTTACATTCTCTAAGCGAATGCTCGTCTTCTGTCGTCAAGTAGTAAAGCGGTGCTTCCACTTCGCCATTACCGGCACACAAATAACCTTTGCACGGAATCTCTTTTCCATCAATGAATAATCCGGCTTCTTTTATCGTAGCCATATCTACCTGAAACGGCTCTATGACCGCTTCCTGTCCGAATGCCTTGCACTGCTCTTTTATGTACTCGGCGCATTTTCGTTCTTCTTCGCTGCCACCCGTGCGCACGTAGGCAGTGTCTTCAAAAATTTTTTGCATCGCTTCCTGTGTCATATTGTTTTTGCTCCTCGTCTTTTGTACTAAGCCTAATTATAATACGAAAATTATAGCTTTTCTAGTCGCAAATATCCTGCACTTCAAAGGAAATTACTTTTCTCAAATCCTCTAATGCCACCTCTACCTGATAACCGATTTTTCCGCCACTGAAAATAATGGTGTCGCAGTCCTTTGCAGACGCATCAATGGTCGTTGTAAAAAACTTCTTCATCCCAATTGGCGAGCATCCGCCATGAATATAGCCTGTCAATGGCAGGAGTTCTTTGGATTTAATCATTTCAATACTCTTTTCACCAACAGCTTTTGCCGCTTTCTTTAAATTTAATTCTCCGCAAACCGGAACCACAAATACATAATTGCGCTTTGACGCTCCGACAGTCACCAGCGTTTTAAAAACCTGCTTGGGATTCTGTCCAAGTACCGTTGCTACTTCCATACCGCTAATAGCCTCAGTAGAATCATAAGTATAACTCTCATATGGTATTTTCTTCTGATCTAAAATTCTCATTACATTGGTTTTTTCTTGTTTTTTCATAAATGCAACTCCTTATGCGTGTGACAATACCGGGAACATCATTTTTTCCCGTTCTATATTCCTTAAGTTT
>CAMGET010000147.1 GCA_946055175.1 uncultured Roseburia sp. | reverse complement strand
TTTCTTACTAATCTACATTATGCTTAAAATAATTTAGTGAGCTAAATATCTATTTTCTTCTTAGCTAATTAAGAGCCTTTTCTTTAATATATTTTTCATGAAAGTTTTCATAATTGCAAGGCTTTCCAAATAGATATCCTTGTATGTAGTCCGGATTGATACCACAAATCTTTTCCAATTCGTCCTTAGTTTCGATTCCTTCTATACAGAGTTTTAAATCTACACTATGTGACATATTAACCATATGTTGTAACAAACGATATTCATATTCATTGTTTAAAGCTTTTAGTGTGAAGGAACGGTCAATTTTAATGGCATGTGGATATATTTCTGCCAAATAGCGGAAATTGGAATATCCTGTTCCGAAATCATCCAATGCAAGCGCAATATTATGTTTTTTCAATCCTTCATAAAAAGCGATAAAATTCTCATTTGCATCTAAGAAACCGCTTTCTGTCAATTCAATCATGATACCGCTTGCATCTAAACTATATTTTTCTATAGTTTCTAAAATGTCATTTAATATATCGCTTTTTAAAACTTGTACGTAGGAGACATTGATAGATACTCGAAAATCCGGTATTTTTTTTCTAATTTCTAAGCATGTCTTAACTGCCTCATTTAATACCCATTTCCCAACCGGAATAATCAACCCGCTCTCTTCCAATAGCGGAATAAATTGCATCGGCGAAATTGCACCTGTGTCTTCTGAAGAGTAACGTAACAGAATCTCTGCACTGCCTAAACACTTATTCCTGATATCAGCTATCGGCTGAAAATGAGTTTCAAATCCATCAAAATTGTGATTTACCGAATTACGAAGTTGTCTAAGCAACTCTTTTTTTTGTATAAATTGTTCATAATCCTCATTCGCATAAACATAGTACCGATTTTTCCCACGCTCTTTTGCTTCATTCAAAGCAAATTCCGACAATTTCATCACATTTGCATAAACAAGCTTTGTTACTGCAGTAAAATCCAAAATTCCTGCCGATACTGTGTAGAATACTTCATAGCAATTGCTCTCAATAAATTCTTTCACCCTATCATGAATCCGATTATATAGCTCTATGGCAGATTCTGCATTTCTACCGTTAAAATCCGCTACGATAAACTCGTCTGCAACTATTCTATATATATGCTGTCCCGGTAAAATTACAGATTCTATACAGTCTGCCGTCTTGCGTATGACCATATCCCCGTATTCTATGCCCTTGTTTTCATTAATTTCTTTGAAATTATCAATACCGATTCGAAGGATAAAACCTTTTACTTCCTCATCCTGATGTCGCTGAAATTCATTTTGTAAGCTCGTCTCACCAAGCAGACCACTGACATTATCTGCTCTTTGCTTTCTACCAATTTCATTAATACATCCAACTAAGTATTCCGGCTCACCCAATTCATCATATAAGACACTCCCCCTGCAGTTTATCCAAACAGCTTTTCCACTTTTATCCAGCCAGCGATACTGCATATTATGAAAGTTGGATTCTTTCCGAATAATTTTATTCAGATCCTCCTGTAACAGTACAATATCATCAGGGTAAGTAAATCGGGCATGCATCTCTACTACATCTGTAAATTCACTTGAAGGCAACTTAAACCGCATCATTGCATTTGGAGAAATACAATAATGATCATTTTTAATATCATAAATATAGAGGTAATCGTCCATACACGGATTCAGTACATCGATTACTTTTTTAAATTGTTCTATTGTAAGTTTGTCCTCTAGTCTCTTCACGGATGTTCACCTCCGAATCAACTTTCTAGGACTATTGTACCACCCAAATACATCAATGTAAACAGTTTCACACTTTAGTTTGTCAAAAAATCAACCACACTATGGGCTGCGATATTTCCTTCACCGGCTGCTTTCATATATTGATATGGGCGTCCGGTACAGTCTCCACATGCAAAACATCCCGGAATATTTGTCCGCATGTTTCGGTCCACCACAATGTGCATCCCATCATTTTCTAATCCATTTAAAAGCGCAGAAGGCGCCAATGCATCTTTTAAAAAGAATACACCATCAATGTTCCAAATTTTTCCGGTCTTATCTTCAATTTCTGTTACACGCTCTTTTCCGCTAAGTTTTACGGGGCGTTCAGATACAATTGTAATATTCTCCTGTTTCACTGCCGTCTCTTCTGCTTTATAAAGCGGAAAATAGTAAACTGTATTTGCCAATTCAGCTAAATACCAAAGTTCTTTTTCTGCTTCCTTACTTGAACCTACAACAGCTATGGTTTTTCCCCGATAAAACATCCCGTCGCAGGTTGCACAATAACTGACGCCACGTCCCAAAAAAGTATCTTCTCCTTCTATTTTCTTAGAAAACTCTACTCCGGTAGCCAAAATAATGGTCTTAGACTCATACACGTCGCTTCCAGCCGATAGCATAAAATAATCTCCTAAGGACATAATGGAATTCACACGGGCTTCGGTAATCTCAATTTTCATTTTCTCCAAGTGCTCCTTCAGTGCTCCTGAAAGCTCGCATCCGGAAATATCCGGCATGCCTACATAATTCTGAATAAGTTCTGCTTTCTGTACTTTTGGGCTAAAATCTTTATTTCCAAGAAGTAAAAAATCCTTCTTTCGAATTTTTAAATTAATTGCTGCAGATATTCCGGCAACGCTTGAACCTACTATAATACAGTCGTACATACTTCCTCCTCTAACAAAAATAACCAATGAACTACACTAACAAGTATTGTAGCACATCAGTTATTTTTATACTATCCATTATTATTTCTTAATTTTATTCAGTTTTTTGTTCATTGCCAGTATTTCTTCCTTCGACATCGGGTCAATTCCCATCATCGAAACCATAGAAACAATCCTCTTAATCGTAAAACCTTTTGCCATTTCAATAATGGTACTGTTTAGTTTCATACCACTTCCTGCAGCCTTTTTCTTTTCACCGGAAGATGCTGCTTTCTGCTTTTTACTTAAGCTTAGCACCATCTGAAGCAGGAAAAGCTTTCCCCGGAAGGAAGCCATGATATCTCCTAAGGTATCATTAATGGAATAATAGCCTGCAGGAGTTGTAATTTCAAACCAGTTAATGACGCCTCCTTCTTCCTTCAAGCGATAGTCCTCATTAAAGGTATCGACTTTCTTAATGACACTCTCATCTGTACATTCTCCGGCTTTTGCTGTAAGCTTCGTCTCGCCCTCATTTTTCACTTCAAAATAGAAGAACGGATATTTTCCCTTTTGCTGTTTTCCAATACTTACTCCATTCACAAATAACTCAACCTCAGGCTGATTTGTATAAACAGTTACTTTTGTCACATCCTCTACTCGGTCGATATAGCGTTTCCCACAGATATGAACAAACGGCTCATCTGACAACCATGCTTTGTATGCATAGAATGCATCTTTTTTATACTTTCTGTCAAAGGTCATCAACCCCTTATGGTTCATTCCGTTTTCGCCGCCCTCTGCTCTTGCATCTGCGGCAAAATCAAACATATTCCATACATGAGTTGCCCATAGATATGGCCGTTCACTAATCATTTTTATCAATTCTTCGTGATAATATGCCTGATATTCTTCGGTATAATCACCCTGAACCGGTTCGGAGCTATGCCAGTTTAAGGCCTCGCATCCGTACTCACTGATACCGATTGGCGTATTCGGATACTTCTTATGGAATTCATCAAACCATGGTCCATACATATTTACATTGCCGCCATACCAGCCAAAGTAATGATTGTAAGAAACAATATCTGAGATATGAACAATCTCTTCATTCATATCACACATGGTAACCACTGCCATCGTTGTTTTTCTGGTTTTATCCAGTTCATGAACCAAATCATTTAAGATATAATGATTTTCTAAAAGGCTTGGATGTTTTGCACCGCCCATCGTAATCTCGTTTGAAAGTCCCCAAGTCACAATAGATGGATGATTATAGTTCTGATAAATCAACTCTTTCATCTGGGTTACCGTATTGTCTATTCCCTTTGGCATATGCTGTGAAATATATGGGATTTCAGCCCATATCACAAGTCCTGTTTCATCGCACAAGTCATAGAAATCCTGTGAATGTTGGTAATGTGCAAGACGAATGGTATTTGCGCCCATTTCCAGTATGTATCCGATATCTGTTTTATGATGCTCTAATGTCAATGCATTTCCAATTTCCGGCCAGTCCTGATGACGTGAAACACCTCGAAGCGGATAAGGATTTCCATTTAAAATAAATCCTTTTTCCGGATCAAATGAAAAGCTTCTGCATCCAAAGCGTGCAGACACTTCATCTACTGCCTCTCCTCCTGCATTTAATACTGCTTTTGCTGTATAAAGATAAGGATCTTTTCGCCCATTCCATAAATGTACATTCTCAATTATAAAGTTTGCTGTTGCAGTATTTTTCTCCATGCTTGCCTTTACTTCATCGACCAGCTGATTTTTATCGTCATAAATTGAAATCCAGACCTCACCGGTTCCCGTCACATAAGTCTCTACCTCTACTTTGGCATTACTACCATCCACAACCGGTGTCACCTCAATACCCGGTGCTCCCCAAAAATCAAGATCAAAATGATTTTCCTCTACCCCTACAATCTTTACATCTCTGTAAATTCCCCCATAAAATGTAAAGTCTGCATTCTGTGGATAAACAAAATCATTCGCACTATTATCAACTGCTACAACCAATAAATTGTCATCTGAAATCTCTTCCAATTTTACACGGAAAGTAGAATAACCGCCGTGATGTGTTACCAGTTCTTTGCCGTTCCAATAAACAGTTGCTGAAGAATTAACTCCGTCAAACTGAAGGTAATTTACAGTGTGGTCTGCAAATAACCCGCCAGGCAGTTTTTTTGCATAATAACAAGTCCCACGATAGTAGTCATTACCGCCATCCTGTCCATCTTTTCC
>CAMGET010000146.1 GCA_946055175.1 uncultured Roseburia sp. | reverse complement strand
AACGTTACCAAAGTCCACTTGTGCAAATTTGGGAAAATAAGGTATAGTAGATTTATCCTCCCAAGGATAAAATCCGCTCACGGATTAGAAAAAGGAGAAAAGGAAAATGAAAAGAAAACTCAAAGCATTCCTAATGGCGGTGCTCATGTTATTTACTACCATCGCCACCCTCTTAGGAGATGTATCGGTAGTCAGAGCCGATGACCTTGTGTTAAAGCTCCACTACGAACGCGAAGACGGTAACTACACAGACTGGTCTGTCTGGTTCTGGGAAGCCGGTAAAGAAGGCGTAGACACCCCTTTTTCTGAAGAAAACGGGGAAATGGTTGCGACCATTACGGTGACTCCGGGAACCTCTTCTGTCGGTTTCATTGTTCGCACACCGGACTGGACAAAAGATGTCGACATGGATCAGTTTATTGATATTACCGAGTGTGTATCAGGAACCGTTCACGTCTATGTGAAATCCGGTGTCGAAGGCTTTACCAAGGAATATGGTGATGACATGGTAATCGGCACCAAACTTTCTTCTGCTGTTTATGCAGACCAAAAGATTGCCGTCACAATGACACAAAGTCTTGACGATCCTGCAAATGCCTTTACCATTTCCGGAAAAGAAGGCGATATCGCTATCGCAGCTGTCACAGGAAATGGGCCGGCCTATACAATTGAACTGGTAAATGAATTAGACCTGTCAAAGGACTATACGATTACCTTCGACGGAAGTACCTACGATATCATTATGCCGGACTTCTATTCCACAGAGGAATTCGAAGCAGAATATACTTATACCGGCAATGACTTAGGTGCCACATGGACCAAGGATGCTACTACCTTCCGCGTATGGGCTCCTACTGCAGAAGCAGTAAAAGTAAATTTATATGAAAATGGTAAAGAAGGCGTTAATGACTTAGTCGAAACCATTCCTATGACACCGGATGTAAACGGAACATGGATTGCCACAAAAGATGGCGATATCAATGGTGTTTACTATACCTATACCGTAACAATTGATGGTAAGAACACAGAAGCCTGCGACCCGTATGCGCGTACAACAGGTGTCAACGGAAACCGTGCCATGGTCATCGATTTGGATTCTACCGACCCACAGGGCTGGGAAAATGATAAAAATCCAAATGCAGACCTTAGTATCAATGATGCCGTTATTTATGAGCTTCACATCCGCGACTTAAGCTCGAATGAAAGTTCCGGCATCAGAAATGCAGGTAAATACTTAGGCTTAACCGAACATGGAACTAAAACTTCCGGTGGCGTTTCAACCGGTATTGACTACATCAAATCTCTTGGTATAACTCACTTACATATTATGCCAATGTATGATTTTGGTTCTGTCAAAGAAGGCACCCCGATAGATCTGTTTAACTGGGGATATGACCCTGTAAACTACAACGTTCCGGAAGGTTCTTACTCTACTGATGCAACGAATGGTGAAGTACGTGTCAGCGAAGTAAAGCAAATGGTTCAGTCTCTTCATAATGACGGAATCAGTGTTGTTATGGACGTTGTTTACAATCATGTATATAGTGCAAATGATTTTTGTTTCAACAAAATTGTTCCGCAGTACTTCTCCCGTGTAGATGCAACAGGAAATTATTCAAACGGTTCCGGTTGCGGAAATGACACCGCTACAGAACGTTCTATGGTAAAAAAATATATCGTAGACTCCGTTCTTTACTGGGTAAATGAATATCACATTGACGGTTTCCGTTTTGACCTTGTTGGTCTGATTGACACAGATACCATTAATGAGATTATGGCAGAAGTACATGCCATCCGCCCGGATGTCATTTTCTACGGCGAAGGTTGGACGATGAACACTTCCATGACAAAAGAAGGATATACCTTAACCACACAGGTAAATTCTGAAAGGGTTCCGGGATTTGCCTTCTTTAGTGACAATATCCGCGATGCTTTAAAAGGTAATATCTTTAACAATAACGAAACAGGTTATGTATCTGGTTCTGGCGGCTTGGAACGTACCATTGAAGACTGCTTTATTGGTTCCTCCGGTACCTGGTGCGAAACTCCTGCCCAGTCTGTAAACTATGCTTCCTGCCATGACAATATGACTTTGTTTGACCGACTGCAGAATTCCAGACCGGATGCTTCCCATGAAGATCTGATTAAGATGAATAACCTCTCAGCTGCTATCTATATGACTGCGCAAGGTATTCCTTTTATGCAGGCAGGTGAGGAAATGCTCCGTACCAAGGTAAAAAAAGACGGAAGCTTTGACCACAACAGTTACGCTTCCGGTGATGAAGTAAATAGCTTAAAATGGGACACCTTAGAAGATGAGACTTATATGGATGTTGTAAACTACTACAAGGGACTGATTGCTTTTAGAAAAGCACATCCTGTTCTTCGTCTTTCTTCTGCTGAGGCAGTAAGTGAGCATTTGACCATTGTAGATGGCATGGATGCAAATGTAACCGCCTTCAGCCTTATCGGCGGCTTCGAAGGTGAAAGCGCAGATGCAATGTACATCATATTTAATCCAACTACAGAAGATAAAGTTATCACACTTCCGGCAGGAAAATGGAATGTATATATCAACGGCGAAAATGCCGGCACAGAGATTTTAGATACTGTTAGCGGAACTGTAACCGTAGATGCCATTTCCGCAATGGTATTGGTTCAGGAATCTGCCGGTTTTTCTACTATCCTTTATATTGTAATTGCTCTCGCAGCAATTGCATTTATTGCAGTAGTAGTTGTTATCGTATTAAAAAAGAGAAAACACAAATAAGGGGTTTCTTTCACATATAAAACCGTCGCACTGTGCGACGGTTTTTTCATTTACATTTCGTTCTCGATTGCTATATGGCTTCCTTTATTGGTTTTCGTAATCAGAATTTTCTTCGGAAGTTCCTCTCTGAGTTCTTCTCTATGGCTGATTATTCCAATCAGCTTATCGCTTGCAGATAATTCGTGTAGCATCGTAATCGCATCATTTAATGATTTTTCATCTAACGTGCCAAAACCTTCATCAATAAAAAGTGTGTCAATTTTTATTCCTCCTGCACTAGCTGTTACGCAGTCGGAAAGCCCCAGTGCCAGACTTAAGGATGCCATAAAGCTTTCTCCGCCGGATAAGGTATTGACCGGCCGCTTCTTGCCTGTATAGTTATCTAAAATATCTAAATTCAGGGCAATATTTCCTTTTGCATTCAGGTCTTCATGGCGGTACAGCTGGTATTGTCCGCCACTGATAGGCAAAAGGCGTCTGTTTGCAGCATGAATAATCCTGTCAAATCCGGACATCTGCACGAAAGTTTCAAAGGAAGTCCTGTTTTTTCCTGCTGTTTTTCCGTTAAACAGGTTGGCAAGATTAGTTAACATGCCGACCTCTTCTAACTTGTCTTCCACTTCAAGCTTCTTGTGCAGGATTTTATTTGCAGTTTCTACGTTTCTTTCCTTACGCTGCTTTAACTTCGTAAGCAGTTCTCTCTCCTGCTCTGCAGCTTCTTTATAGGAATCACTTTCTAACTTTGCCTGCTCTTCATCCAGCTGTTCCTTATCCCGGATATCTTCTTTTGCACTCTTATAATTCGCTTTGTTTGCAGTTACTGCACTTTCGTATTTAAGAATTTCTTCTTCTCTTCTGCTGATTTCTTCTTTTGGAACCAGATATAGCAGGAAATCGGTCTCATCAACAAATGCCTGACTTTCTCTGACCTTAACATAAGCTATTTCTTTCTCATTTAGTGTTCCTGCAAGAGTTGTTTTCTGTTCCATAAGACTTTGGCATGCCGTCTTTTTCTCAGCTAAAACGACCCTTGCATTCTGCGCTTCTAACTGTTTTTGCTCCATGATATGATATATTTCTTCTGCCTCATTTGTAAGCTTTGTTCGTTCTTTGACAGCCGCTTCCAGTGAATCATACTTAAGATTTCTAATTGCTTTTCGTTGTCCTTCCAGTTCTGCCTTTTGTGTTCCAAGTAGATTCATTTTCTCACAGATTGTTTTCAGTTCATCCTGCGCAGTCTCCAACCATTTTTCATTTTCCTGCACCTGGTTCTGTAAAGCTTCCTGTTCCTGTTTTTCCTCTAAAAACTGTTCCTTTTTCTTCTCGGCAGCTTCCTTTTGCATCGTTATCTGCTCTAAGTGCAGTTCAAGCTTCCTAATTGTCTCTTCCTCAGTTGCTTCCTCCATTGCAGGAAGTTCTAACTGTGTCCGGATTTCATCATAAAGGCTCTTTTGTTCTGTCTCAAATTGCGAATTCAGCGCAATGGTCTTTTCATTTGCGTTATTTTTTATTTGTTCCGCTGTATCACGCTTTTCTTTTCTTTCTTTAAGTCCATTTTCCGTAACTCCCTCTGCCGGCAATGGTGCAGGAGCGGGATGTTCCATAGAGCCACAGACCGGACAGGGCTTTCCTTCCATTAATCCGGCTGCCAAAATTCCTGCCCTGGCTTCTTCCAAAAGCTTTTCATACTGATTGTATTGTTCGTTTCGGGAATCGTACTCTGCCCTTTTTTCCAGAAAATCCTGCTGTGCATTTTTCAATGCATCTTTCGTTTTCTTTACCGCAGGGATTTTTTCTGTCAGCAATATCCGTACCTTTTTCCATTGTTCCGTCAGACGAAGACAATCCTGCTCTGCCAAAAGATACCCTTCGTTACATCCTGTAAGTTCCCTCATTCGGGCATATTCCGCTTCGATAGTATCCTTTCGCTGCTTTATATCTGCTTCCTTAAGAGTTTTCTGACAAGTCAGCTGTTCGCTCTCATTTTCACAGTGAATAATTTGATTCTTTAATTTCTCTCGCTTCTGATATTGATCTTCCTCAGCCAAAAGGCGTCCTGCTTCTTCCTTTTTAGCATCCGCAAGCGGTTTTTTCGTTTCCGCCTCTTCTAAATCTGCTTTTACTATATTAAGATTGCTTTCATCTTCTTTTATCTCTCTAT
>CAMGET010000145.1 GCA_946055175.1 uncultured Roseburia sp. | reverse complement strand
ATTTTTGCAGCTTCATATAAGCTTTCCGGAATACCTTCGAAGAAGTTCTTCATCAATACTAAGTTGTAAACATTGATACCGTGTTTTACAACCAGAATCCACATATTGTTTACCAAATGTAACTGTTTCATTACCAAGTATTCCGGAATCATACCACCGGAGAAAATCATGGTGAACAATAAAAATCCTGCTAAAAGACTACGTCCCGGCAAATCCTTCTGTGCCAATACATAACCACCTAAGGTGGAAAGCACCAAACCAAGCAATGCACCTGCAATCGTTGTATAGACTGAGTTTAAGAATGGCTGGTATAATTTCTGTGTTTCAATAATGGTCTTATATCCATCAACAGTTGGACGATTTGGCCATAACTGGAACTGATATACACCTACTGCGTTAAAGGAGTCAACTACTACCTTCCAGATAGGTACGATAATAATCAATGCGATGATGATAAACACTAAATAGTTAACAACATCAAAAACATGAATTTTTTTCTTTTTTGGTTTTACTACAATTTTTTCTCTTGCCATGACTTACCTCCTATACAATACCGCGGCCACGGGTCTTCTTACTTGCATAGTTACAGATAACAACAAGTACACCACCAACAAGAGCTTTAAAGAGACCAACTGCTGTAGAGTATCCATAGTTTGGCATCGCATTCATAAAGGTCTGACGGTAAATGTATGTAGAGATAACATCTGATACATCATATACTGCAGGGTTATATAATACGAATACGGATTCAAACATATTCATAACTTTTGCTAAGTTCAAAATTAATACCGTCACAATCGTATTGGTCAGAGCAGGTACGGTTACATACCAAATCTTCTGCATACGTGTTGCTCCATCAATATCAGCCGCTTCATAAAGTTCCGGATTAATACCTGATAAAGTAGCAAGGAAAATAATGGTTCCCCATCCGGTTTCTTTCCAAATGTTTATCAAATAGAAAATTGGACGCCATATTGTTGAATCTGCCAGGAAATAAATTCCGGGATCACTTTCTCCCAAAATACCGATGTCCCGCAAGATACCGTTTACCATACCGGTAGAGGTCGGGTCTAATAACAGGTAGAAGATACCGCCTACTACTGCCCATGACATAAAGTGTGGCAAATATATAAGAGTTTGTAAAGATTTCTTTACAAATAAATTTCCCATTTCATTTAAAAATACTGATACTACTACTGCTGTAAATGTAGTAATCAGTAATTTCATAATACTTAATTCCAGCGTATTTTTAAATGCAGTCCAAAAGGCTGCAGTACTAAACATTTTTGTAAAATGTTCAAAACCTATAAACTTCGGTGTACCGATTGGCTTGAAATCATAAAATGCATAACGAATACCAAGCATCGGCCAGTAATTCATGATTAATACAAATACTAATACCGGAATAAACATTAAATAATATCCACGATTATTCCAGATGCGAAGACCTAACGGTTTCTCCCGCACAGGCACGCCTGTAGATGTGATAACCTGTTTCTGTTTCTTCATACAGTCTCATCCTTTCTACGCACACTACATTTCCCAAAATCCTCTTTAAAAATAGCTGTCCTGCCTTAAGCAGGACAGCCATCCATCGGATTTACATCCTAAACTTTTTTATCTTATTTAGCGTTAAGTTCTGTTAAACACTGATCAACTGTAGCACCAACAACGTCTACATAAAGTTTCTGCATAGCGTCATCAACATTACCGCCCTTAGTAACAACTTCTGTTACAACAGCAATCTTAGCATCGTAGATAGTACCTGCTTCTGCTGTGTAAGTCTCAGATGCCGGTGATTCCGGAGCCGGTTTGCAGTTAGCTAAGAAGAATTTATTTCCTTCATCTGCTAAAGAGCTGATTTCGATAAATCCATTTGTTAATGGAGCAATCAATAATGCAGGATCGATAGCGTTTTTCTTCCATAATGAGTTAGGGTCATTTGGATTCTGTTTCAGATGGAATTTACCTTCTTCATATGTATAGGTCTTTTCTTTTTCTGTTCCGGCATTTGTTGTGAACTCTTCAGCCTTTGTAGACCAGTGAACATCTTCTGCACCATATACCCATAAGGTCTGAACGGTGTCACCATCTAACATTGTCTCGATGAATGCATCGAAGATAGCCTGTTCACGTCTGTCATCTCCATCCTGGTCATCAATGATAACCCATACAGGAGCTTCTCTGTCTAAATAAGCGCCAACTTCTGCGATTGGAGCTAACTCTGTAATTCTGTCATCCACTTCATTCTTGCTTAAGTTATCTGTTAATGTCTGATACCAAGAACCTGCCCAGTATGTGAATACACCTGAAGAACCGGACTGGTCATTTGAGAACCATTTTTCACGGGCATCTTTTGTACCGTTTGTAAGTGTAGTCGGATCAATAAGTCCTGCTGCATAAGCTTCCTGTAATCTTACTAAAGCAGCTTTTGTTTCCGGTGTATTGAATCCATCAATCCAAGTACCGTCTTTCTTATAGATTGCCGGATAAGCATCCTGCCAGAATTCCGGCAAGTAGTTGATGAATGGAGCTTCACTTCCTAAGAAACCGGCTGCGATAACACCATAAGTATCATCTTTTCCGTTTCCGTCCGGATCCATTGTTTTGAATTTTGTTAACATATCAATGTAAGCATCATATGTTGTAATGGTTGATGGGTCGATACCACATTTTTCTAACCAGGCTGTCTTAACATAGGTTACACAACCATTACCATAAGCCGGAGCAAAACCATAAAGTCTTCCATCTTTCTTTAAGAACTCGTTTGTTTCCGGAGAAGTGATTCTTGACTGGAATTCAGCGTTCTCATAAGCTTCTGTCATATCCCAAAGGATACCTGTCGGAGCATACTGTGCATACATATCAGCAGACATAATCATAACGTCCGGATAGTCACCAGATACAAATAAGGTACCAACCTGCTCGTTGTATGAAGAGTGGTCTAACTGTTTGATTACTAAATCAACACCAACTGCATCTTCCCACTGTTTTTCAAATTCCTGCTGGCCACTGTCAACAGTAGCTGTTAATGTACCATTAACTACGCATGTGATTTTTTCAAGTTTGTACTCTTCTGCAACTTCTGTTCCTGCTGCTTCTGTACCAGCTTCTGTATTAGAAGCCTGCTGTCCTTTTCCTCCACAAGCAACTAAAGATACTGTCATAGCTGCTACAAGGAGAAGAGAAACGATTTTCTTCTTCATATTACCCTCCTATAGATACTAGAAAATTTTTCAAGATGTAAACGCTTTCACATCTCAGTTAGAATAATAGCACAAACATGTATATTTTGTAAAGAATAAACTTATTTGTATACAAGTTTTTTGTCATTTTATACAAAATCTATCCTTAGTGCTTTAGTTGTAAACGCTTACATTCTTCTCGTCAAACCCACAGTACAAGCCACTTTCAGCGTTCCATCAGTTTTTCCCCTATTTTCAGTATTTTATCGTTTTTTGTGCATTTTGATAATATATTCACAATGCTTTTCTTTTTTATCTTTTTCTGCAGATTTTTCTATCCTTTCAAATACGCTTATGCTATGATAAAAGAGGGATGGAAAATAAGTATGTAACCGCTATCATTTTCTTTTTCCATTGGAAAGGAGTTTTTTACATTATGCTTACATTTGAAAAAAGTACACCGGAATCGACCGGTATACCCAGTCGTAATATTCTTCAATTTATAGAACGACTGGAGGCTTCGAAAGTGCCAATGCACAGTCTCCTGCTTCTTCATCACGACAAGCTGATTGCCGAAGGATATTATGCACCATACAAGGCAGATACTCTGCACCGCATGTTTTCCATCAGTAAAAGTTTTACCTCTGTCGCAATCGGGCTATTGGAAGCAGAAGGGAAAATAAAATTATCGGACCATATCAGTCAATATTTTCCTGAATATATTACAGAGCAGACGCATCCTTGGATTCTAAACATGACAATCGAAGATATGCTTATGATGCGCACCTGCCATGCTTCTACTACTTACAAACTAAATATGCACTCAGACTGGGTAGAAAGCTTTTTTACCGTTGTCCCGACGCATCCCTCAGGGAAACTTTTTCATTATGATACTTCCTCTGCACATACACTCTGTGCATTGGTTGAAAAGCTTAGCGGTATGGATATGCTCTCCTATCTCAAGGAAAAACTGGCTCCACTCGATTTGTCGAGAACTTCCTACATGTTAAAGGACCCCTTTGGTGTCTCCCTTGGCGGAAGTGGTCTGGTCGCTACACCGATGGACCTTTTAAAATTTGGTTATCTGATTGCGCATGAAGGGAATCTAAGTGGCGAGCAGTTACTTCCTCGCACTTACATTCAAAAAGCAGTTTCAAATCTGACTCCGACCAAAGTAACTGCGCCTCTCCCAAGCGAGGCTTGTGGTTATGGCTATCAGTTCTGGCGTAATGAAAAAGGCGGTGCCGTATGTTACGGAATGGGCGGACAGTTTATTATCTTTTTACCAAAATATGACTTGATTTGTGTAACAACCGCTGATACCCAGGGAATGGCAGGTGGTAACCAATTAATCTACAATGCGCTATATGAAGAGATACTGCCAAATATACAGCCTAACGCCCTTCCGGAAGATCTTTCATCACAGGCGCAGCTGTCTACCGTACTGGAGCGGCTCTCTTTAAAGCCTCTTGATGGAGTTTTGACTTCCCCTTATGCCGTACGGATTTCCGGAAAGGAATATGTTCTTGCTAAAAACGAAAACAATTTTTCTAAAATATCTGTAGAATTTATAGATACTTTTTCCGGTATTTTACGTTTTACTCTGCAAGAGACAGATTGTGAATTAAAATTTGGGCTTGGCGCAATGGAATGCGGCATTTTCCCGATTTATAACGTGAAATATGCCGCAAGTGCTATTGTGCCCAATTTTAGTCCGCAGTGCTGACAAGCTTCCTCCAGTTGGGGGCG
>CAMGET010000144.1 GCA_946055175.1 uncultured Roseburia sp. | reverse complement strand
AATTTGTCCGTATAGGCATTTATTTTTTGCCTATTTTACTTAAACGTTTACTTTAAAATATATTTGTATGAATACAAGAATGGAGGAATGTAATGAAATTCGGATATTTTGATGATGAACGAAAAGAATATGTAATAACAACCCCAAAAACTCCGCTTCCATGGATTAATTACCTTGGTTGCAATGAGTTTTTCAGCCTGATTTCCAACACCTGCGGTGGCTATTCTTTTTATAAGGACGCAAAGCTTTTGCGACTTACACGTTATCGTTATAACGATGTTCCAGCAGATACTAACGGAAAATACTATTATATAAAGGACGGGGATACCATTTGGAATCCGGGCTGGCAGCCTTCCAAGACGGAGCTGGATTTCTACGAATGTAGACACGGCATTGGCTACAGCCGCTTTACCGGCAAGAAAAATGAGGTGGAAGCTTCCGTCCTTGCCTTTGTTCCGATGGATGACAACTGTGAGATTAATCAGCTTGTTATCACCAACCATTCTGCTAAAACAAAAGAGCTTTCTCTTTTTTCTTATGTGGAATGGTGCTTATGGAATGCCGACGATGATATGAAAAACTTCCAGCGTAATTTAAGCTGCGGCGAAGTGGAAGTCATCGGTTCTACTATTTACCATAAAACAGAATACAGAGAACGCCGCAATCACTATGCGATTTCTTCCGTCAACGCTCCAACAGTCGGTTTCGATACCAGCCGCGATGCTTTCTTAGGCGCCTACCGTGGTGCCGACAAACCGGAAGCAGTTGAAAACGGTCACTGTACGAATTCCATTGCCAGCGGTTGGTCACCGGTTGCCGTTCATCAGCTTTCCGTTACACTTGCACCGGGTGAAAGCAAATCCTTTGTATTTGTTCTCGGCTATGTAGAAAATCCGCAAGACCAAAAGTGGGAAGTTCCTAACATCATTAACAAAGCGCCTGCAAACGCAATGCTTGCAAAGTACCAGACGGATGCAGATGTAGAAGAAGCTTTTGCGAAGCTGAATACATACTGGGAAAGTCTTCTTTCTAAATATACCCTTAGTTCTGAAAACGACAAGGTAAACCGTATGGTGAATGTCTGGAATCAGTATCAGTGTATGGTAACCTTTAATATGTCACGCTCTGCTTCTTATTACGAGTCAGGAATCGGGCGCGGCATGGGTTTTCGTGATTCCTGCCAGGACTTGTTAGGTTTTGTACATCTGATTCCGGACCGTGCAAGAGAGCGTATCATTGATATTGCTTCCACCCAGTTTGAAGACGGAAGCGCTTATCATCAGTACCAACCGCTCACTAAAAAAGGAAATTCCGATATCGGAAGCGGCTTTAATGATGATCCGCTCTGGCTGATTGCCGGAACCAGCGCCTATGTCCGTGAAACCGGAGACATTTCTATTTTAGGCGAAATGGTTCCTTATGATAATGACTGGTCTGTTGCCACTACCCTGATGGAGCACCTGAAACGTTCCTTAGATTACACCATCACCCATAAAGGTCCTCACGGTCTGCCGTTAATCGGCCGTGCCGACTGGAACGACTGCCTGAACTTAAACTGTTTCTCTGCACATCCGGGCGAATCCTTCCAGACCTTTGGTCCAAGTGAAGGTCCGGTTGCAGAATCTGTATTTATTGCAGGTATGTTTGTAAAATATGGTGCAGAGTATGCTGACCTTTGTGAATTGCTAGACATGAAAGAGGAAGCTGCTCGCGCCCGTAAGGAAGTAGAAATTATGAATGCAGCCATCTTAAAAGATGGTTGGGACGGCGAATGGTTCCTGCGTGCATATGATGCAAATTCTAACAAAGTCGGCTCCAAGGAATGTGAAGAAGGCATGATCTATATTGAGCCGCAGGGTTTCTGCGTTTTAGCCGGAGTAGGTGTAAAAGAAGGTCTTGCAAAGCAGGCTCTTGATTCCGTTAAAGAACATTTGGATACCAAATACGGAGTTATGATTTTGCAGCCAGCTTACACAAAATACCACCTTGAGCTGGGTGAAGTTTCCTCTTATCCACCCGGATATAAAGAGAATGCCGGTATTTTCTGTCATAACAACCCATGGGTATCCATTGCAGAAACGGTAATCGGCCGTGGCGACAGAGCTTTTGAAATCTACCAGAAAACCTGTCCTGCTTATGTAGAAGAAATTAGTGAAATTCATCGCACAGAGCCATATGTTTATTCCCAGATGGTTGCCGGTGCTGACGCGCCGCGACACGGGGAAGCAAAAAACAGCTGGCTGACCGGTACTGCTGCATGGACCTTTGTAAATATTTCACAATATATTTTAGGTATTTACCCAACCCACAGTGGTCTTTCCGTAAATCCTTGTGTTCCAAAAGATTTTGGCGATTTTTCCATTACCAGAAAGTTCCGCGAAGGCACTTACTACATTGATGTTAAAAATCCTTCTAATGTAGAAAAAGGTGTCGTTTCTCTCCTCGTTGACGGGAAGGAAGTCGATGGTTGTATCATTCCTTATGAAGCAGGAAAGAAAGAATATCATGTTACTGTAATGATGGGATAAGCTAAGGGGACGCTTCTTTTGTCTCGATTACCGAGACAAAAGAAGCGTCCCCCAAATTACAGTTCAATACTTCCGGACGAAATGCACTTTCCGGATGTTCTGTCAAAGAGCAGGATATCATCACCTTGAATGTCCATACCCATTTCTGTACCAATGTTAAAAGTAACGCCGCCAAAAATGACGCCCGTCAGCAGGAAGTTTCCAATTCTTAACTTCACGGTAGATTCCATACCTGTAGGCATTGCGCCATATACGGTCGTCTTCAGGGCTCCTGTTTCACCCAGCTTCAGAGCTTCCGGACGCACGCCAATGACAAAGTCCTCATTGGTAATAACCGGTTCTTCTTCCATGCTGTAGTCGTTTTCTTCTACCATAGCCACATGATATTTGAACTTCTCATCTTTATTACTCTTTTCAACTGCTTTCTTGTCTTTTAAGCTCTCCTCAGCCGCTGCCTGCGCATCTGCTGCTTCTTTATCTCTGTCAGCCTGCCATTTTGCAATATCAACCGGCTGTTTTGGGACAAATTTCAACCGGATGCCATTCAACGCTGTCAGTTCTACCTTGCCATCTTCCATCTGAGTTCCTTTTGCATCAATAAAGTTAATGGAAGGATTTCCTACAAAGTCTGCTACAAACAGATTCTTCGGATGATTGTATACTTCCAGAGGCGCTGCATACTGCTGTAACACACCATTATTAATCAGACAGATTTTTGTCGCCAATGTCATTGCTTCCATCTGATCATGTGTTACATATACAAAGGTACTTCCTGTCTCTACATGCAGACGCTGTAACTCATATCTCATTTCCAATCGAAGCTTTGCATCCAGATTCGACAATGGTTCATCCATAAACAATACATCCGGTTCCGGTGCAAGTGTTCTTGCAATGGCAACACGCTGCTGCTGTCCTCCGGAAAGTTCTGCCGGATAACGGTTCATAAACATACCGATTTTTACAATTCTCGATACTCTTCTTACTGATTTATCGATTTCTTCCTTGGTAAGTTTTCGGTTCTCCATGCGGACCTTTCCGCCCTCTGTTACCTCAAAATTTTCATTTAAGCTCTGCCCTTTTGCTTCATAAGCTTTTTTTGTTGCTTCTAACTTATCAAACAATTCCCCTGCCTTATCTTTAGCAGCTTTTTCAGGATCAGAAGCCTCATGAATCTTATAACCATACAGAGTCTTGGCTGTATAAATGGAAAGTGTAAAAGCATCAATAAATTTCAAATACACCTTCTCTGTATCCAGTTTACCTCTCTTGTCCCGGCATTCTTCCACCAGTTCCACAATCTTTTTCCCGCTTCTTAAGGCCTTGATTAACTCAGACGTCGTTTTCGCACCCTCATCCACCACCGGCATTTCCTCTTTGATATTGCTAAGACCAAAGGAAATATTCTGGTATACCGTCATATTTGGCCACAATGCGTAATTTTGGAATAAGAATCCTACTTTACGTTTATTCGGTGGAACATTAATGCCTGCATCGCTGTCAAACACTACTCTGTCGCCAATTTTTATCTGTCCCGTTGTAGGCGTTTCCAGTCCGGCAATCATACGCAAAATTGTTGTCTTTCCACAGCCTGAAGGGCCTAAAAGCGTGATAAAGGAATTGTCTGCGATTTCTAAGTCCAGATGATCTACCGCATAATACTTTCCCCAACGCTTTGTTATATTTTTCAATGTAATCTGTGACATAATTAAACCTCGTCTTTCTTTAATCTTTTAATTGCTTCCGATTCCCTCATCCAGACTGGCTCCCGTCAATTTGTTCACCAGCGTGTTGAAAATCAGAATGGTAACAATCAAAATCAGGTTGATAGCACTAGAGAATGCATACAGGCCCATCTCGTCGAAGTAATCCAACGTTGTTGAAAGAATGAAGCCCTGTGTGCAAAGCAGCAGGAATAAGGACAATTCTCTTAAACACGTCATAAACGGAAGCATATACCCGCTAATAATAGATGATTTCTGAATCGGTATGATGATACGGAACATTCTCTTAAACCATGGAATATTCTGTATAATCGCCGCCTCTTCTATCTCGTTCGAAAGCTGCAGCATAGAGTTTAACGCACTTCTGCTTGCAAAAGGTATATATTTTATGGTTCCTGCAATGATTAACAGTGTATAGGTATTAAACAAGTTAATTTTCTCGTTTGAAAACAGGATAAAGAACGCAGCACCTACCGCGATAGAAGGCATTAAGTATGGCAAAAATGCTACACCATTTACATAGGATGCCCACTTGCTGCGGCGATTCTTTGCCACTGCATATCCAATCAGTGTTCCTATCGTTCCGGCCAGTAATGCACAACATACTGCAACCAAAAGTGTTCCCCAAAAGGCATGCCAGATTGTCTCATTATAAAGAATACCTTTCTGTCCGTACATACCATTCTCTGTGATGTTCTCATTTGTAATCCACCATTTTGTTGTCAGGTTACTCATATCTCC
>CAMGET010000143.1 GCA_946055175.1 uncultured Roseburia sp. | reverse complement strand
TTTTTACTTTCAGTCAGCATGCATTCTAACAGCACACTATCCGGTCCTACATCCACAACTCTCACATGTCCATGTTCATCAAAGGTTTTTGCAATCTGAAATACTTCTGCCTTCTGTTCGATATCCATTTTCATAACCTTTACAAACAAAATTTCCTTCATGTGAACCGGAACATCTGTCAAATCAATCACTTTTATCACTTCAACCATTCGGTTTAGCTGTTTTTTTATCTGTTCAAAGGTGATATCATCGCTAGTCACACAAATTGTCATACGGGACACCGTTTCATCTTCTGTCGTACCTACCGTAAGGCTTTGCATGTTGTATGATTTTCCGGAAAAAAGTCCGGCAACTTTTGCTAACACGCCGACATCATTTTCTACGTATAACGCAATCCATCTGTTTTTCATAGCCGTATTTCCTCCGTTTTATTTTAAAATCATCTCGCTCATCGGATTACCGCCCTTTACCATTGGAAGAACGATTTCCTCTGATGATATCAAAAATTCAATCACCGTCGGTGCATCTGTATATGTTTTTGCCTGCTGTAAAGCTGCTTCAATCTCTTCTGCTTTTTCAACACGAATACCGTGAGCGCCATAGCTTTCTGCCCATTTCACAAAATCCGGTTCATACGGAGGGCAGGCATCACTCGGTCCCTTACAGTTTTTGGGGCAGCTTCTTCTGCGTCGTAAGCAGGTTGCTTCGTAACGTTTTCCATAAAACAACTGCTGCATCTGACGTACCATACCAAGATACTGATTGTTTAATAAGCAGACAATCACCGGTGCCTCCTGTACCACAGTTGTCGCCATCTCCTGCATATTCATCTGGAAACCGCCATCGCCGGTGACACAGACAACCGTTTTGTCTCGATTACCGATTTTAGCCCCAATCGCAGCCGGGAATCCAAATCCCATGGTTCCAAGGCCTCCGGAGGTAATCATCTGATGCTTCTCATCTAATTCAAGATACTGGGTTGCCCACATCTGATTCTGACCTACATCAGTCACATAAATTGCTTCCTCAAAAGTCTTATTGATGCCTTCCATTATCATCTGTGGTGTGATACCACGGTCCCGGCGCATTTCAAGCGGATTTGCACTATCCCAGGTTTTGATTCGCTCCTGCCATGCGGTCGTATTTTTAGGCTCTGCCCATTCAGCCAAATGTGTAAGTGCCAGTTTTGCATCCGATACAATCGGCACGTCAACTACTACATTTCGAGAAATAGACGCTGTATCAATATCAATGTGAACGATCTTCGCTTTTGGTGCAAACTCATTCAAGTCACCGGTAATACGGTCATTAAAACGCGTACCAATGGAAAACAGTACATCGCACTCGCTTACTGCTTTATTGGAAGCAAATTTACCATGCATTCCGGTATTTCCTATATACAATGGATGGTCTGTCGGAAGTGCGCCCTTTCCCATAATGGTTGTTACAACCGGCACTTGCATTTTCTCCACAAAGGTTCTAAATTCTTCCTGTGCTCCGGATGCGTTAATGCCCCCTCCTGCAAGTATCAGTGGGCGTTTTGCTGCTTTTAGTAACTTATAGCCCTTTTTTAACTGACCAATATGTACACTTTCATTTGGCTTATAACCGCGAATCTGAACGCTCTTTGGATATTCAGCCGGTCCTAAGGCTGTCTGGATGTCCTTCGGAAGATCAATTAAAACCGGTCCCGGTCTTCCTGTACCTGCAATATAAAATGCCATTTTAATAATTTTTCCAAGGTCCTCACGCTTTCGAACCGTCACGCCGTATTTGGTGATGCTTCTGGTCATACCGACAATATCTACCTCCTGGAATGCATCGTTTCCAATCAGATTCAGTGGTACCTGTCCGGTGAAACAAACTAACGGAATATTATCATAATGTGCATCTGCCAGTCCTGTCATGATATTTGTCGCTCCCGGACCGCTTGTCACAAGACATACGCCCACCTTTCCGGTAGACTTCGCATAGCCCTCTGCCGCATGGATTAACCCCTGCTCATGTCTTGGGAGCACTACATCAATAGTCCCCTGCTTATATAGTTCGTCGAAGAGGTCTGTAACCGTTCCGCCGGGATACCCGAAAATCGTATCCACTCCCTCTTCCAATAATGCCTTTACAAATAATTTTCTTCCTGTAATATCCATACTCTTTACCCTATCAGTCCTACCGTTTTCAAAACAAAAATCCACATCGTCAGCGTAACCGCTCCAAGCAATGTTGTGACCACAACCACACTGGCAGTCAGCACTTCATCATTGTGCATACTTTTTGCCATAATGTAGCAGCTCGGTGTCGTCGGTGAGGAAAGCATAATCAGAATTGCAATTATTTTCTCACCTGCAAATCCCATCCATGCCGCCACCGGCAAAAAAAGAAGTGGCTGTATCACAAGCTTAATCATCGCCGCAGCGATGGTCGGTTTCATTTTTGCCAGGGCTTTTCTTCCCTCAAAGCCGGCACCAATTGTAATCAACGCAAGCGGTGTCGCCATTTGCGAAACACTATTTACTGTTTTATCAATAAGTTCCGGAAAATCAATGCCAATCAGTCCGACAATCAGACCAAGTAAAATGCTGATAATAATCGGATTCTTTGCGATATTGATAAATGCCTGTTTTATTTTTTCCTTCTTATTTAAGCTCTCTGCCTCGTTCGACTCGAAGGTCAAAACCAGCACAGAAAAAATATTATAAAGCGGCACTGCACTGACAATCATAAGCGGTCCCATGGCAGATTCTCCATAGATATTTTGGATAAAAGCAAGTCCCATCACGGCAGCACTTCCACGGAAGGATGCCTGTACAAAGGCTCCGCGAATACTCTTATCTTTTACAAAAAGCTTCGTACCTCCCCAGATAAGCCAAAAACACGCTGTACTCACCAGTGCACAAAACAATACGTATCGTATGTCAAAAACTGCCCTGATATCTACTCTGGAAATATCCTTAAACAGCATAAACGGTAATGTCACTTTAAAATTAAATCTGTTTGCGACTGTAACAAAGTTATCATTCAGCATTCCTGTCTGTTTTAAAATATAACCAATCACCATTACCAGAAAAATTGGCAGTGTAACATTGATGCTGTAAATAAAGTTTTCCAATTTTATCACTTCCCAACCATCTAAGTTTCCAGTCATTATAGATGATTTTTTTCCATTTTTCTATGATATAATTTAACCACTTAAAGTTTGATATTTTTTAATCTTCTACTTAATCCGTTCGTATTTATAGAAATAGTACTCTAAATCGAAATAAGTCTGTTCCTCGCTGTCTGCAGTAATCTTCCATTCCGGTCTTTCGTCCAGATTCGGGAAATATGCATCCGCATCATAAGCGTAATCGATTTTTGTAATGTGCGCTACATCGCATTCATCAAGCAACTGGCGGTAAATCGTCTCTCCGCCAATTACATAAATATCCTCGCTTGGATACTTCTGCAGTTCTGCATGCAGCTCTTCTAAAGAATGCAAAACAATGGCATCCTTTACCTGATAGTTTTTATCATGTGTCAGCACAATATTGGTTCTGTTTTTAAGTGGCAATCCGTTTGGAAAGCTTTCCAATGTCTTTCTTCCCATAACAACTACTTTTCCCGTCGTTGTCTCACGAAAAAATTTCTGGTCATCCGGAATCCGTACTAAAAGCTTATTTTTATTGCCGATTGCCCAGTTTTGATCTACTGCTGCAATTAAGTTCATAAAATATCATTTCCTTTCTATTTTTTAAGGGAAGAATGCCGATTTTGCATTCTTCGGTTTAAATGCGCTCCGATATAAGGCGCATTTAAACTGCGATTGGAATATCCTTAATCTGCGGACCGGTTACATAGTCCTCAATGGTGATATCCTTTGTTGTAAACTGGTAGAAATCCTTAATATCCGGATTTAATGTGAATTTTGGAGCCGGATACTGTTCTCTTTCAATCAATTCCTTAATAATCGGCACATGTCTGTCATAAATATGTGCATCTGCAATGACATGAACCAGCTCGCCCACCTTCATATCACACACCTGCGCCAACATATGCATTAGTACCGCATACTGACATACGTTCCAGTTGTTTGCTGCAAGCACATCCTGAGAACGCTGATTCAAAATTGCATTTAAGGTTAACTTGTCATCTCCCGGTTTACTTGTGACATTAAAGGTCATACTGTAAGCACATGGATACAAATTCATTTCATGTAAATCCTGATGTACATAAATGTTTGTCATAATACGGCGGCTGAACGGATTATGTTTTAAATCATAAATCACGCGATCCACCTGATCCATCATTCCCTCTTTATACTGGTGCTTGACTCCAAGCTGATAGCCATACGCTTTCCCAATAGAACCTGTCTCGTCTGCCCATTCATCCCAGACCGTACTGTTTAAGTCATGGATATTATTTGACTTTCTCTGCCAAATCCAAAGCATTTCTTCCGTGCATGTCTTAATTGCGGTTTTACGTAACGTAATCGCCGGAAACTCTTTTGATAAATCATAGCGGTTTACCACCCCAAATTTCTTTATCGTATAGGCACTCGTTCCGTCTTCCCAATGCGGACGCACTTTTTCCCCTTCCGTGCTTGTACCATTCTCCAAAATATCTTTACACATGTTAACAAAAATCTGATCTGCTAGACTCATTTCTTTTCTTCCTTTCATGTGGACATCATTTTGCTTGCTAATAATTAATTGTATCGAATTTATAGGGAGAATTCAAGAGGCGCAAAAATAAAAGAAAACTGTAGGAAAAAGTTATGTTCCTTTACCTACAGTTCACGTATCGTTGAAATCTCCAAATATGTTGTTAAAAATTTTGTCTCCATATTTCTGATATAGCGTTATTCCAATAGGAACAAGGAACGGAGACACTCGAACCTTCGGGCCCAGGCATGGCTCGATTATAGAAAAAAGGACATCCTTCGGATGTCCTTTTTACATAATAAGAGCGCGAGACGGGACTCGAACCCGCGACCCCGACCTTGGCAAGGTCGTGCTCCACCAACTGAGCCACTCGCGCAT
>CAMGET010000142.1 GCA_946055175.1 uncultured Roseburia sp. | reverse complement strand
ACGTATTGGAATACTTCATGTCAGCACATGGTGCTCGTAAAGGTCTTTCCGATACTGCGTTACGTACAGCCGACTCCGGTTACTTAACAAGACGTCTGGTTGACGTTTCACAGCATATGATTGTACGTGAATCAGACTGCTGTGAAGGAAAAGACAGAGAAATCCCTGGAATGTGGGTAACTGCATTTATGGATGGAAAAGAAGAAATTGAAAGCCTTCAGGAACGTATTACAGGAAGATTCTCTTGTAATACAATCTGTGATAAAGATGGCAATGTGCTTGTAAAAGCAAACCACATGATTACACCAAAGCGTGCAGCAGCAGTGATGAGCAAGGGTGTAGACGAAAACGGAGAACCAATTGCGAAAGTAAAAATCCGTACCGTATTATCCTGCCGTTCACACATGGGTGTTTGTGCAAAATGTTATGGTGCAAATATGGCTACCGGCCAGGCAGTACAGGTTGGTGAAGCAGTTGGTATTATTGCAGCGCAGTCAATCGGTGAACCTGGTACACAGCTTACCATGCGTACCTTCCACACCGGTGGTGTTGCCGGAAACGATATCACACAAGGTCTTCCTCGTGTCGAAGAAATTTTTGAAGCAAGAAAGCCAAAGGGACTTGCAATTATCACAGAATTTGGCGGCGTAGCTACCATTAAGGATACAAAGAAAAAACGTGAAATCGTTGTTACCAATAATGAGACCGGTGAGACAAAGGCATACCTTATCCCATACGGTTCCAGAATTAAGATTACAGACGGTGCGGTACTTGAAGCCGGTGATGAATTAACAGAAGGTTCTGTAAATCCACACGATATCTTAAAGATTAAAGGCGTTCGTGCCGTTCAGGATTACATGCTTCGTGAAGTTCAGCGTGTATATCGTCTGCAGGGTGTAGAAATCAATGACAAGCACATCGAGTTGATTGTCCGCCAGATGTTACAGAAGATTCGTGTTGAGTCAAATGGTGATTCTGATATGCTTCCTGGCGTATTGGTAGATACACTTGATTTTGAGGATACCAATGAAATCCTTGAAAAAGAAGGTAAAGTTAAAGCAGAAGGCAAGCAGGTACTGCTTGGTATCACAAAAGCTTCTCTTGCTACAAACTCCTTCTTGTCAGCAGCATCATTCCAGGAGACCACCAAGGTTCTTACGGAAGCTGCAATTAAGGGTAAAGTTGACCCGTTGATTGGTATGAAAGAAAACGTAATTATCGGTAAACTTATCCCGGCCGGTACCGGTATGAAGAGATATCGTAACATCAAGCTTGATACAGACGGATCTGAATTCGATGAAATGATTTATGATGATTTTGATGATTATGAAGAGTTCACAGATGAGTCTTACGAGCAGGATGATGCGATGGGCGATGAAGCCGGTGAAGATTTCGTTGAAGAGTAAAGGACAGTGGGACGCTTCTTTTGTCTCGAATAATCGAGACAAAAGAAGCGTCCCTTCTGTCTTTTTTGTATAAAACTCTTCCAAAGATGCAAAAATATTGGGGAAAGTGCTTGACAAAGAAAAAACTGGTTTGTATAATAATTTAGCGTGCATCAGTAGCGCGTTTTATTTTGTGCAAAAAAATAATAAACACAGGAGGTGAAAATAATGCCAACATTCAACCAGTTAGTAAGAAAAGGACGTCAGACTGCAGTTAAGAAGTCTACAGCACCTGCACTTCAGAAGGGTTACAACTCTTTACAGAAGAGAGCAACAGATGCTTCTTCACCACAGAAGAGAGGTGTATGTACAGCTGTTAAGACAGCTACTCCTAAAAAACCTAACTCAGCTCTTAGAAAGATTGCCAGAGTTCGTCTTTCAAACGGAATCGAAGTAACAAGCTACATTCCGGGTGAAGGTCACAACTTACAGGAGCATAGCGTTGTTTTGATTCGTGGTGGTCGTGTTAAGGACTTACCAGGTACAAGATACCACATTATTCGTGGTACACTTGATACAGCAGGTGTCGCTAACAGAAAACAGGCTCGTTCCAAATACGGCGCTAAGAGACCAAAAGCAGGTAAATAATGAATTTACCAAACCAATAGTATCACATAACAGAACTAGAGGTTAGTGTTGGGATTATTATCACGAATTTTGTTTTCTGAAACAAAAAGATAGATTTCCGCACGAACACTAAGGGGAAATGTTATATGACATTTCGAGATGGGATGATTGTTTACCTAGATAAGCAGCACTTGTCTTACACATTGTGAGTACCGTTGAATTAATCGAATGAAGTTCGCTGTCATAGTAGCCTATATAGGTTTATGACTACTACGAGTACCGGGAAACCGGTCACGGCAAATGCAGGCAGTAAGGCCTGTATAGTAAATAATGATTAAGGAGGGAAGAACCGTGCCACGTAAAGGACATACTCAGAAAAGAGACGTATTAGCAGATCCATTGTACAACAATAAAGTGGTTACAAAGCTTATCAATAACGTTATGTTAGATGGTAAGAAAGGCGTAGCTCAGAAGATTGTATATGGAGCTTTTGCAAGAGTAGAGGCAAAGACAGAAAAGCCGGCTCTTGAAGTATTTGAAGAAGCAATGAACAACGTTATGCCTGCACTTGAAGTAAAGGCTAGACGTATTGGTGGAGCAACCTACCAGGTACCAATCGAAGTTAGAGCAGACCGTCGTCAGACATTAGCACTTCGTTGGATTACAATGTTCTCTCGTAAGAGAGGCGAGAAGACCATGGAAGAAAAGCTCGCTAACGAAATTATTGATGCATACAACAATACAGGTGCATCTGTAAAGAGAAAAGAAGAAATGCACAGAATGGCAGAAGCAAACAAGGCGTTCGCTCACTACCGTTTCTAATTTTTATCAGGTTATAGTAAATAGAGGAGGAAAAACCTTTGGCTGGAAGAGAATATCCATTAGAGAGAACCAGAAACATAGGTATTATGGCGCATATTGATGCTGGTAAGACCACATTAACAGAGCGTATTCTTTATTATACCGGTGTTAACTATAAGATTGGTGATACTCATGAAGGTACTGCTACCATGGACTGGATGGAACAGGAGCAGGAAAGAGGTATCACAATTACATCAGCCGCTACAACATGTCACTGGACTTTGGAAGAGTTTGCAAAACCAAAGGCAGGCGCTTTAGAGCATCGTATCAACATCATTGATACTCCGGGACACGTTGACTTTACCGTTGAGGTAGAGCGTTCACTTCGTGTACTTGATGGCGCTGTCGGCGTATTCTGTGCAAAGGGTGGTGTTGAGCCTCAGTCAGAAAACGTATGGCGTCAGGCTGATACCTATAACGTACCTAGAATGGCATTCATCAACAAGATGGACATCTTAGGTGCGAACTTCTACGGAGCTGTAGAACAGATTCGTACAAGATTAGGAAAAAATGCGATTTGTCTTCAGTTACCAATTGGTAAAGAAGATGACTTTAAAGGAATCATTGACTTATTTGAGATGAAAGCATACATCTACAACGACGATAAGGGTGATGATATCACTGTTACTGACGATTTAGGTGATATGAAAGATGAAGCTGAACTTTACCGTTCAGAATTAATCGAAAAAATCTGCGAATTAGATGATGATTTAATGATGATGTACCTCGAAGGTGAAGAACCATCTGTAGAGGAAATGAAAAAAGTATTAAGAAAAGCTACCTGTGAATGTACAGCTATTCCGGTATGCTGTGGTTCTGCATACAGAAACAAAGGTGTACAGAAGCTTCTTGATGCTGTTGTAGAATTTATGCCGGCACCAACAGATATCCCGGCTATTAAGGGTACAGACTTAGATGGTAATGAAATCGAGAGACATTCTTCTGATGAAGAACCATTCTCTGCATTGGCATTTAAGATTATGGCTGACCCATTCGTTGGTAAGTTAGCATTCTTCAGAGTTTACTCCGGTACAATGAATTCAGGTTCATATGTATTGAATGCTACAAAGGGCAAGAAGGAACGTGTAGGACGTATTCTTCAGATGCATGCAAACAAACGAGCAGAATTAGAGAAAGTATACTCTGGTGATATCGCAGCTGCTGTAGGTTTCAAATTTACAACCACAGGTGATACTATCTGTGATGAGCAGCATCCGGTAATCTTAGAGTCTATGGAATTCCCGGAACCGGTTATCGAGCTTGCTATTGAGCCAAAGACAAAAGCCGGCCAGGGCAAGATGGGTGAAGCTCTTGCAAAACTTGCAGAAGAAGATCCTACATTCCGTGCTCATACAGATCAGGAAACCGGTCAGACAATTATCGCCGGTATGGGTGAGTTACACTTGGAAATTATCGTTGACCGTCTCCTTCGTGAATTCAAGGTAGAGGCTAACGTAGGTGCTCCTCAGGTAGCTTACAAAGAAACATTTACCAAACCGGTTGATGTGGAATACAAATATGCAAAACAGTCCGGTGGACGTGGTCAGTACGGACATTGTAAAGTTAAATTTGAGCCAATGGATCCAAACGGCGAAGAAACATTCAAGTTTGAATCTACCGTTGTTGGTGGTGCGATTCCGAAGGAATACATCCCGGCAGTCGGCGAAGGTATCGAGGAAGCTGCTAAGGCAGGTATCCTTGGTGGATTCCCGGTTCTTGGTGTTCATGCTAACGTATACGATGGTTCTTACCATGAAGTCGACTCTTCTGAAATGGCATTCCATATCGCAGGTTCTATGTGTTTCAAGGAAGCTATGCAGAAGGCAGGTTGTGTATTACTTGAGCCTATCATGAAGGTAGAAGTTACAATGCCTGAAGAATACATGGGCGATGTAATCGGTGATATCAACTCTCGTCGTGGACGTATTGAAGGTATGGATGACCTTGGCGGTGGTAAAATCGTTCGTGGTTATGTACCGCTTGCTGAAATGTTCGGTTACTCAACCGACTTACGTTCTAAGACACAGGGACGTGGTAACTACTCAATGTTCTTCGAGAAATATGAGCCGGTACCAAAATCTGTTCAGGAAAAAGTTCTTGCAGATAAGTCAAAATAAGATTTTATATAAGATATGAAGTCAAAACGTACA
>CAMGET010000141.1 GCA_946055175.1 uncultured Roseburia sp. | reverse complement strand
CAGTCATAATCGCCGCCTTTTCCTACCGGCATTCCTGCCATTTTTGTCATCATGCGGACCATAAAAGAAGTTGGACGAATCATAAAACCATTTAGTTCAATTCCATCATAGCCAGCCTCCTTGATTGCTTTTAGTGTCTCTCTCGTCTGTTTTTCGTTCTTTGTTACACTTCCTAACATAATCTGTTGTACTGCTTTTACTGCCATATTTTCACAATCCTCCATCTTACAATTTTCCTCATTTTACTCCTTTTTTCTATTTTAGGTGTTTTATTATTCGTGAAAAAGTGTTAAAATTAGTTATACGATTTTTGATAACGAATTTTAAAACACATTCCTTGATTTTTAAACCCCATATTTTTCGTGATTGACTATAATAGCCATAACTAAAAAATACATATGGAGGAATGATACCATGATAAAATTTTCAAAAGATTTTTTACTGGGTGCTGCCACTGCTGCACATCAGGTAGAAGGAAACAATACAAACAGTGACTGCTGGGCAATGGAGCACATGGAGCATACCAGCTACGCTGAACCATCTCTTGATGCCGTTGATCACTACAATCGCTACAAAGAAGACATAAAATTAATGGCAAAGGCCGGACTAAACACCTACCGCTTCTCTTTGGAGTGGGCAAGAATTGAACCGGAAGAAGGGCATTTTAATGAGGAAGCCATTGAACACTATCGCGATGTTATCCGCTGTTGCAAAGAAAATGGCATCGAACCTATGGTTACCCTTCATCATTTTTCAAGTCCGGTTTGGCTCATTGGAAAAGGCGGTTGGGAAGCGACTAGTACCGTAGAGGACTTCGCGCGCTACACCCGTTACGTGATTGAAAAATTGGGTAGCGAACTTCACTATGTCTGTACCATCAATGAAGCAAACATGGGATTACAGATTGCTGCAATCGCTGAAAGATATAAACGCCAGATGATGGCACAGATGGCAAAGGTACAGGCTGCAGGTGGAAAAGATGATGCCGACGGAACCGTTCAGGTCGGTATCAACTTACAGAAAATGATGGCAGATCAGCAGGCTACTGCTGAAGAAAACAAAAAGGTATTTGGTGTAGAAAAGGTTGAAAACTTTACCTCTATGAGAACGAAGGAAGGTGACATCCTTGTTATGAAAGCACACCAGGCAGCCAAAGCTGTTATTAAGGAATTAGCTCCTCATATTCAGGTAGGTCTCACCTTAAGCTTACATGATATGCAGGTAGCAGAAGAAGGCGGAGAACCTTTTGCCGAGAAAGAATGGGAAGACGAATTCACACACTATCTTCCTTATATTCAAGGGGATGATTTCTTAGGTGTACAGAACTATACCCGTTCTCTGTTCGGGCCAAACGGTGGTCTTCCTTATCCGGAAGGAGCCGAAATGACACAGATGAACTATGAATTCTATCCGGAAGCCCTAGAGCATGTCATCCGCAAAGTTGCAAAAGATTTTAAGGGCGATTTGATTGTAACGGAAAATGGCGTAGCCACCTCTGACGATAGCAGACGTATTGCTTTCATTGAAAAAGCATTAGCCGGTGTGAAAAACTGTATCGACGACGGTATCCCTGTAAAAGGTTACTGCCACTGGAGCCTAATGGATAACTTCGAATGGCAGAAAGGATATTCCATGACCTTTGGTTTGATTGCCGTAGACCGTACGACACAGACCCGTATACCAAAAGAAAGCCTCTTCTATTTAGGAAGCTTCCGCTAGAGCTTACGGAGGTTATTTATGGAATATACCCTTCCTTTTAACAATACCATTGACTTAAAACAATTCCTAGATGATGTAAAAAAATGTGAAAACGAGGTTTTTTTTGAAACGACAGAGGGAGATAAACTTGCACTGCACTCTGCTTTAAGCCAATTTATCTTATACTCCATCTGTAATCAGCCACAGCTATCAAAAGATGCCCTCATCCGCTGCTTTGGTGAGCATGACAGGGAGATTTTACTTCCTTATTTTAGATAAGCTATATTACGAATATATGGATAGAGCTGAATAGATGCAACAACTAATGTATAGAAAGGGAAAGCACGATGAAAACAAATGAGAAACTGTCTTTTTTCATGGAATTGATTAACTGTAATTATGACCTGCATTACTGGAATTATGATACAGACTTTCATTTATTGGAAACAGACTGGATAAACGATTTGTTTGCAGGTGCTTTCTTTGACTTTATCGGGTTCAGAGATTTAATTCTGAAGCATTTATCCACCGGCAATCAACTTCCTCTGATTCTGGAGGCAGAATCCAATCTGTTATGGATTGCCGGAATACAGTCAGAAGAAAATACTCCCAGTCATATTTACCTGATTGGTCCAATCTTTAGCGGACGTGATACCCATCTTCTGCTTCGAAAAAAACTGGATTCTTACGAGCTTTCCGTAAGCCTTAGAGCTAATATTCAACGGACATTTGAGCATATTCCTACCATACCGTCAAATATTCTGATGCAGTATGCTGTTATGCTCCATTACTGCTTAAACCAGAAACGAATCAGTACAAGTGATGTTCTGTTTCTAAATTCAGCTGTTTCCAAGCAGCCTGAGCCTGTTTCTTTAGCCGGTAATTCCCACGCCGGAATCTGGATAAACGAGCAGATGCTTTGTAAAATGCTCGCAGATGGTGACCCACGATATAAGGAAGCACTTCAAAAATCCTTCTCCCTAAGTCACGGTGTAAAGGCGGATATTGGTGATGCACTTCGTTCTCACAAAAACAATTGTCTCGTACTATTGACGTTATGCTCAAGAGCTTGTATCAGTGGTGGCTTATCTCCTGAAATCGGCTATGATTTAAATGATTACTATGCGCAAAAAATCGAATATTGTAAGTCTATGACTGACGCAAACAAATTATGTGCTGAAATGTTAGAGGATTACGTGAGTCGTGTGCAGGAGCTTAAAAAAAATCCTTCTGTATCGAATCTAATTCGTAATGCCTGCGAATACATCAAGAGTCATTTATCAGAAGAAATCTCGATTCAGGAATTGGCAAAACGAACCGGATATACGGAATATTATTTCTCGCATAAATTTAAAAAAGAGCTTGGCTGCAGTGTGAATGAATACATATTGAACGAAAAAATTGAACAAGCCAAGCTACTTCTTGCCGGAACGACCGATAGTATTCAGTCTATCAGTGATAATCTGGCTTTTAGCAATAGGAGCTATTTTTATACCTGTTTTCAGAAGGTGACAGGGATGTCTCCGACGGAATATCGAAAACAACATCATAACTGACTTTAAAAGATGTAGCTTTTCTCATTAGCTGCATCTTTTTTGTTTCTTTTTTCCTCTTTAAGTTCTAATTTTCATGAATTCCGTATCACTTCATTATTTTACAAACATTTTCTTTAAAATTGAAACGCAGTCTTTTCATTCATTTATTATAGTGTAACTAACAAAGAAATGTACGCATCAGCTACCTAATGCAAAAAATGGAGGAGATTCTATTATGGCAAAAGAAAAAAAGCTTACCCAAAGTGAAATTGACGGCGTACAGTACCGTCGGGCAAAATTATGGCAGATTATCTTGTATGCCTGCAATGCCTTTGTAGGTATGAGTATTTATTCCTTAATCGGTATGGCAAGCTATACGGCAAGTATCGGTTTCGGAATCACCACCGCAGCAGTCGGTGCGATTCTTACCGGTACCCGTATCCTGGATGCAGTAACCGATCCAATGCTGGCATTTATCTATGACAAAGTTAATACAAAATTTGGTAAAATAAGAATTCTGTTAGTTACCGGTTTTGTAATTGAAGCGCTTGCGCTTCTTGGAATGTATAGCTGGGTTGCCGGAAAAGGTTTTGGAATGTTTACCTTTATCCTTCTTTATGTTGTATACGTCATTGGTTATACCCTTGCGAACATGACAGCACAGACCATTCCCCCACTACTTACCAATGATCCAAAGCAACGTCCAACTCTTGGCGTATGGTCAACCGCATTAAACTATCTGATTCCTATGACACTTAGTATTGTTTTAAATGTTGTATTACTTCCAAGATTTGGCGGTACCTACAATCTTGAATTCTTAAGTGCAGCCTGCAAGGTATGCTTACTGGTTGCTGCAGTCGGAATCGTACTTGTTTGTATCTCAGTATCCGAATATGACAAACCGGAAAACTTTGCTGGCTTAACTGCAAAAAAAGAGCCATTAAAAGTAAAAGATATGATGGAAGTATTAAAGAACAATCGTCCACTGCAATGCTATATTGCATCTGCCGCTTCTGATAAGATTGCACAGCAGACAGCAAGCCAGGCTGTTATTACAACCATGCTTTCCGGTATTATCATTGGAAATATGGGACTTGCAACCATCCTTAGCGTTATCGGAATGCTTCCTTCTATCATCTTTGCAGTTGTAGGTGCAAAATACGCCGGCAAACACGGAAGCCAGAGAACCATTGTTACATGGACGAAAATCAGTATTGTGTTTTCTGTCATTATGTTGATTTTCTTCATCGTCATTGACCCCAGCCAGATTGCAAACATGGGCATCATGACTATTATTTATGTCGTACTGACCTTATGTAAAAACGGTGCAATGATGTGTGTTACAACAGCAAATACTTCCTTTATGTCAGATATCATTGACTATGAGCTTGACCGAAGCGGCCGTTATATTCCTGCTGTTGTCACAGGTACCTACAGCTTATTAGACAAGCTGATTTCATCTGTAAGTGCTTTGATTGCAACCGGCGCTGTTGCATTAATCGGCTATACCACAACCATGCCACAGCCGGGTGAAGCCTGCACACCACAGATTTTCTGGTTAACGATGATTATCACCTTTGGTTTACCAATCCTTGGCTGGATTTGTACTTTAGTTGCCATGAAATTCTGTAAACTTGACAAGGCAGAAATGGTAGAAGTTCAGAAACGAATTGCAGATAAAAAAGCTGCTGCAAAAGCCGAAGCATAAACAAAAACTTCTTCTAAAAGGATAAGAGGCACGCGCTACGGTTGTAGCCGTGCTTCTTATTTTTTATCGTATAGGAAAATAAATAAAGAAAGGACTTTAAATTATGAGAAACATCATATCT
>CAMGET010000140.1 GCA_946055175.1 uncultured Roseburia sp. | reverse complement strand
CTTGCACAATCTCTCTGTATCCTTGAATATTTCTACATTTTCAACTCTTCCCATTTCCATCTTCCTTCCGTAGTCCATTTCCAATAATAGCTACGCAATACTGTTTGATCCTCTTCCTTTAGACATGGGGAGTGTCAATCTATCACGGTTATGACATCGTCCAATACATAACAAAATGTCGGCGAAGACGATGTCTTATTTTCTTCAAACACAGTCGTTTTTAAATCAACCCGGTCATTTTCATCATATGGATTCACACCGGTAAACGGACCGGCAAAAACCTTTTTCTTTCCTGTCACAAGTCTATGTATCGTCTTCTCTACAGCTTCCTCTGTATCCGCAGGCACAATCTCCTGGTTGATATCCAGAATCCGCACCCAGCCCTCTTCAAGACCTGCCATAGCATCCTGCCCATATACCTTGCCATCAATGCAGTCTTCAATCTTTTCATCACGCAACAATGCTCCTATGGACTGTTCAAAATAATAGGAATAATCTACCGAACAGCTCACAAGGGAACGGGTCGGTGCGACATCTGTCATACTTTGATTGTATCCGACATGATAAACCGGAAGATTTTGATCGGCACTCTCACAGGCCGTTGCCGGGCCGATGGTATCCGAGTGCTGCGAGATGATGACACAACCCTCATCTATCAACTCCTGTGCCACCTGCTTTTCGAGAGAATAACTGGACCAGGTATTCGTATATTTCACCAGCATGGTTGCCTCCGCAACGACAGACTGTACACCGAGATAAAAGGATGTATAGCCGGAGATTACCTCCGCATAAGGAAAGGCTGCCACATAACCAATCTTGGCCTGCTCGGCACTCATAATCCCCTCATCAATCATCTCTTTGAGCTTCAAACCGGCAATCACACCACAGACATAGCGACCCTCATAGATGGTTCCCATACAATTATGGTAATTGGATAGTACCGGCTCCTGATTCGCATTGTCTCCGGTCGGCACGCAAAACTGAATCTCCGGATGCAGCTTTGCCATCTCTTTCACAGCTGGCCCATATCCATAGCTTGGTGCAATGATATAATCACATTTTTCATCCACCAGCTGCTGAAGCGGTTCTTCTACCTGATCCTCCGGGACATTGTACATGGTCACACACTCAATCTGGTCTCCATAAACCTCCATCACATGGTCTCTGGCTTGAATAAAGTTATCAGTATAAGGAGTCATCTCATCTCCTACCAGGATGAATCCTACCTTCAGATGCTTTTCCGGTTTTTTTGTCATTTCATGAAACCCAAAAGACAACAGAATCAAAATAAGCGATGTTGCCATACATAACGCATAAACTCTTTTCATACTATCTGTCCTCCTTTGACTCTGCATACAGACGCTTTACGTCGATTTCACCCTCGTCGATCAAGGCAAGCAGGATATCCACCAGCTTTGGATCAAACTGTGTTCCACTGCAGCGCTTGAGTTCTGCGATGACAAAATCCAGATCCAGTTGCTTTCGATAGACTCTGTTTGCCGTCATGGCATCAAACGCATCCGCAATTCCGATGATTCTTGCATCCAGAGGAATCTGTTCGCCTTTTAAACCATGACAATATCCACTTCCGTCATATTTCTCATGATGATACAAAGCTCCGACACTCACATTGTCAATCAAGGTGAAGTCTTTGAGAATCTCGCCTCCCCTGATTACATGCGTTTTCATGATTTCATATTCTTCATCCGTAAGCTTTCCCGGCTTGTTCAAAATGGCATCCGGGATGCCGATTTTACCAATGTCGTGCAAAAGTGCCATCTGCCGGAGGTTCTCACATTTTTCTTCCGAATAACCCAGCCGTTTTGCAATTGCAAGAGAATATTGCGATACACGGAAGGAATGTTCACTGGTATTCGAATCCTTCGCATCTACCGTCCGGGCAATGGAAAGGATCGTTTCATTACCCATCTTAATCTGCTTCTTTGCATATTCAAGCTCCAGCTTCTGCTTAATCAATGTCTTCTGTGTCTGTGTACGTGTGATAAACCATGTAATCCATACCAAAACTAAAGCTGCAATCATCCAAACATAGATCTTGAACCACCAGTTTTGATACATCTCATTTTCCTTTTTGATACTGTAGCTTGCTGACTCCACTACATTTCCATCCATCCCATCGAGCACGGAAATTCGGAAGGTGTATTTACCCGGCTTGAGCTTGGCATAGGATACACTGTCCAGTTCACTTAAAAGACATACCTTTTCCTTCTTATCATATCCGATCATACATACACTGATATATGGGTCATTCATCGAATAATTCAACACTTCCGGTTCAAATACAAGCTGCTCATTTTCTGCGGAAAGCGTCAATGTATCTGCACGGTTAATGGCACATTTTACACCATCCACAATGGCATAATCGAGTACCATACGATAAGACTTTGCTGACATGTCATACTGCTTCATATTAACTTTTACAACACCACTGTCACAGCAAAGATACAGATAATTGTCTTCTTCACACATCCAGGAATTCGCAACCAGAGAGGCACGGAATCCGCGTTTGGAATTAATCAACGGATACTCGCGTTCCTGATTTGCAATCAGATTTTCCGAGTCTGCGATATAAATTCCGGCACTGCCCAAAACCCAACAGGTTCCGTCATCGCTACACACCATATCAAAATTGTTGCTGTACGGAAAATTCTCAAGATACTGAACCGTTCCATCCGCCTGCATATAACACAGGCCATTACTGGTTACAATGAATACACCATCCGAAGCCGGATCATATACCATACGGAGAATCACATCGGATGACAATCCGTCCTTTCTGGTGATATTTTTTACGCTTCCATCCTTCTTGATCTGACTGATGCCACCGCCATCGGAACCGATATAATACATTCCTTTGTATTCCAGAAGACAGAGTGATTTTTCATTGAGCAATCCATTTTCTGCGTTATACACATCCTTCACCTTGCCGTCCTTCATCACAGCAACACCGTAATCGCCCGCAACCAAAATACTTCCATCCTCCGCTTCGAGAATGTTGCGAAAACGCATTCCCGGCAGACCATCATTCTCCGTAAATTGTTCTATTTCGAAGGTGTTATCTTGCTTTTCGTATATTTTGTAAATGCCCATTCCTGAGGTTGCAATCCAAAGCGCATTCTCCCGGTCTGTTATCAGACATCGGACACGTACACCTTGCAACTGCTTCGTGATATCATTTTCTACCTTACGAGTATTGTTCTCATTTATAATGACTATGCCGTCATCTGTTCCACAAAGCAGCCAGTCGTTCCATTTTTGTGTTGTATTGACAACCTCGTTTTCTCCGATTTCCGGAAAAAGCTCCTGAAATGGTGATTTGCACATTTCCAGCAAGCCCAATCTCGAGGAACTAAACCAAAGATTCCCCTGATAATCAACCAACATATTATCAATGGAACTTGTAAAGTTATTGGTATTGAGTTTCTTATAGGAAAGGTCCTCCCGCAAAACTGCTATTCCGGTATCAGAGCAGACAAAAATCTCATGAGTTTCTGTTTCATAGAAGGAATTGATATGCTCGATTCCGTTTAGTTGTATCGTTTTCTCATGCTTTGGACGATTTCCACTCATGTCATATACCAGCACGTCATTGTCGCTTGTCCCAAGGAACATGCGCTTGTCACTGGAAAAGAATACCGTATTAAACTGCTGTTCCTGCTTGACAGAAATCGGAGCATCCACAATCTCCCCGTTGTTCAGCCAATACATCTGTCCCCTATCGGTATTGACCACCACATTTCCATCTTCATCCGCAGCCATATAAATCACATTTTTAATCTGCTCCAGAGACTTCGTCACCCTGACACCACCACTAAGGGATACAATCGACAAGCCCTCGGTTGTACCGATATAGTAGTTTCCATCTGTATCGCAGACGATGCTTTTTACAGAATTTGATGTTAATCCGCTCGTCTCATCGATGACATTCATCACTTTCTCATTTATCAGAATCGTGACACCGCCATCGTTGGTACCGACCCATAACCTTCCTTCCTCGTCCACATACAGGCAATTCACGTTTTTTACGGAATTGATATCATGAAAGAGCCTGAATCTGCTTCCATCGTATTTGTACAATCCGGCATAAGTACCAATCCAAAGCTTTCCATCCTTTGTCTGGGCAATGTCGTTGGCCTCACCGGACAAAAGGCCTTCCTCTTTGGAATAAACCGTCTGGATATACGCATCATAGTCCGTCGATGAAGCATCCTTTGCCGCTGCCGTTTGCGGCTGTGCTGCAATACCCGCAAGCACCGCGCACACCAACCATACACCGATGGTCTTTGATTTCTTTGCTGTTTTGTGCTTTCGACGACGATTCCAACGGAGCAGCAGATAGACTATCTCTACACACAACAGCTTGTCCAAAAATTCCAGACAAAATTGACCAATCACATAGGAAAGATAACGTGGCAATCCACTGTCCATGCACATCAGCATGACCTGATTGCCCCAAACATTGCCACACTGGCCGTCATAAAGCAGCGTATTAATCGCAACTGCAATCGCCGTTGAAACCAAAGCCAGACACATACCAAATGTCATCGTTGCAAACTGTGTCTCAAACACCTTCTTTTTTGCAAAATATCCGGCGAGAACACCAATCAATGCTCCGACTATACAGTAAACCGATTGCTGTTCCACAAAAATTCCATAGATGATATTGTTTGCGAATCCCACAATACCGCCACACACCGGTCCCGCGATATACGCAATCAGAAATGTACCGATGGAATCACACCAAATCGGAAGTGTGAAATGTGTTGCGAACACTCTGCCTGCTAGGTCGATTGCCAAAGCCAACACGGTATAAAAAATGATCCAATATGTTTTTTTATTTTTCATACGTACTTTCTCCTGTATTTTCCTCTGTCCGTACCTCATATTATGTCAAACCATAAACATTTTTATCTTAGATTTCTATTACATAACTCCTGGATTCTCGGAAACATGCTATTGACCCACTTTTTGTTCCATTCTAAACCGGTATTATTACAAGAAGCATGTCAAGGCAGCACTCCGTTTGCCTGAACTGAAGCCAGCCTGTACATTCTCTTCATGCAATGAAT
>CAMGET010000139.1 GCA_946055175.1 uncultured Roseburia sp. | reverse complement strand
GCTTCCGTGATGGCAACCATGCTGCGCACCCAAAACATCCCTACCCGGCTTGAAATCGGCTACATGTTAGAAGAGTATCACGCATGGATAAGTATCTACATCGAAGAACAAGGTTGGATTAACGGTATCATTGAATTTGATGGTACACAGTGGAAACTGATGGATCCTACTTTTGCTTCCACCAGCAAAAAACCAAAAGACTTTATTATGGAAACAGATAAATATACGACAAAGTATGTCTATTAACAGACGCTAGAAAGGATTTTCCCATGAAAACAAATAAGCTTCTTGGCAATTTAGAGATTGCCACTTTCTGCGAACAGCTTGCACTTGTTGTCTCTGCAGGAATGCCAACCTATGAAGGTGTCTCTATCCTAATGGAGGATGCAGCAGATGAAGAAACCAAGGCCCTGTTACAGCGTATTTACGAACCGTTAGAAGCCGGTAGTACCTTCCACGATGCCCTCGCCGAATCGGGGGTCTTTCCGCAATATGTATTGGATTTAGTCGAAGTAGGTGAATTGTCCGGTAAATTAGAAGAGGTGCTGCGTTCTCTGAACCTTTACTACGAAAGAGAAGAATCGATTAAAAATAGTATTATGAGTGCCGTTTCCTATCCGCTCATCATGATTGCCATCATGATTGCAGTCGTATTTGTACTGATTGCCAAGGTACTTCCGATTTTTAACCAGATTTATACGGAACTTGGAAGCGGATTAAGTGGTTTTCCTCTCCTTATGATGCATTTTTCAAACGCATTAAATGCTTATGCGCCAATTGTACTTACCGTACTAATTGTTCTTGTAATTGCCATATTTGCATATACAAAAACAAACTCTTTCCGCATGCATCTTTTAAAAATGCGTTTTCCTATGAGCACAGCTTCAAGCCGTTTTGCCAATTGTATGACAATGGCAATCAGCAGCGGTCTTGATACCTCACAAAGTTTGGAAATGGCAGAGCGCTTAGTAGATAATCCATATATGAAGGAACGCATCCGCAAGTGTAAAGAAATGGTAGATGAAGGCTATCAGCTTTCGGACGCTATTCTTACCACCAAAATTTTCAACAAAACGTATGCTTCCCTGCTAAATATCGGTTTTCGAACCGGCTCCTTAGAAACAGTGATGAACCGCATTTACAATGAATATGAGGACAATATCGACTATGAAATCAATCGCTTCGTTTCGCGTCTGGAACCGGCGCTTGTAATTGTACTCTCCGTCATTATCGGTTTTATACTGCTTTCTTTCCTTTTACCACTCATTGGAATTATGTCAAGCATTGGTTAAGGAGAATATACCATGAAAAAAAAGCCTTATGCAATGATTCTTTCTGTCATATGTATGACTGCACTGCTATTTTTCTTTATTATGGCAATGAATCGTATTGGCAGTGCAAATGATACCGAGCAGGCAGAAATATTAGAGCAGGCACTTACACGCAGCATTACAGCCTGCTACGCATTAGAAGGTGCTTATCCGCCGAATATCGCCTATCTCACAGAGCACTATGGTCTTACCTATGATACAGATGAATATTTTATTGATTACCAATACATCGGTTCTAACTTAAGACCGGATGTAACCATTATTAAAAAGGATGCAAAACTATGGTACGATTAAACCGAAGCAACAGCCGTACAATTGATACTTTTTTCATTCTTGCGTTGCTGGCACTTTTTGCCATAACCTCCTTTCTTGTTATCGTCATTGGAGCAAGGCAATATCATTCCATTGCAGATCGCATGACAGAAAACTATGAAACCAGAACGGCAGCTTCTTACCTTGTGGAGAAATTTCACCAGCATGATGTTTCCGGTTCTGTTTCCATTGTGGATTTAGATGGCACACCGGCCATTTCGCTAAGTCAGATAGTAAACGAACGAAGCTATTTTACCTACATTTATGCCTATGACGGATATTTAAGAGAAATTACGGTATCCGAGGATGCCATGGTTACTCCTGCATCCGGTCAAAAAATCATAGAAGCCTCGTCACTTACCATTACAGCCTGTGCCGGCAATTTATATTGTTTTACTTTGACAGACACTTACGGCCATACCAGCCCGATTTATATTTCACTGAATGCAAAATAATCAGAGAAAGGCATTTCCTTTATTATGAATAAATACCGACATCCAAAATCCAGTCTGTTTCTAATGGAAATAATGATAAACATTCTTTTCTTTGCAGTACTGGTCACCATTTGCCTACAGCTTTTTTTTAAAGCTCATACTCTTTCAGAAAATACTTCTGTTTTGCATCATGCCGTTACAACCTGCACTTCCATCGCAGAAGTGTACCAGAGCAATACAGATGGCGAAGAAATTATTTTAAGCGTCTATCCAAACGCACTTTTTTTGGAAGATACCATACTTATTTATTTTGATGAAAACTTTATGCCCTGTCAGAAAGCGTCCGGTACTTATCGTGCCATGATTGAAAAAGTTGCAGATGATTCTGCCATGATTTCGTTTTGCGCTTTTGACAGTACAGAAAATCTCTATTCCATAAAGGTCTCTTCCTATATGCCTTTAACTTTAAATGAACTTATGGGAGGTGACATGCAATGAAATCCAAGAAGACGAGATCTTCTTTTATTAACATAGGATTTTCATCCATTGTGATGGTCTTTATCATGATTTGCCTTGTGACCTTCGCAACACTTTCCGTACTGACCGCCCATTCTGACTATCGCTTAAGTCAAAAAATGGCGCAAAAAACGACTGCTTATTATGAAGCAGATGCTACTGCAAGAGATATGGCTGCTTTCATTGACAAAGAGCTTTTTCATATTTATTCCGACAGTTCTACGGCAAGTGATTATTATCAGCTTGTTTTAGACGCTGATTTTTCGGATGGTGCTCCTGCTTCTGTCACAAATATTACTGCAACTGTTACAAACGACATTGTAACTATATCTTACAAGGTTCCTGTTTCGGAGGTCCAAACTTTAAATGTTTCACTAAAAATAAACTATCCGAAGGCTGGAAGCGAATGTTTTTCTACCATTGCGCAATGGCAGACTGTTACCGTAAACGAACCGGATGAGTCGGATGAATTCTTAAACCTCTATACCGGTGAAGAATAAATGAAAGGATTCTTAACTTCTTATGAACACGAAAGAAATCTTAGCACAAATCACCCAAGAACATGCCTCAGACATTTTTATCGTAGCAGGTCGTCCGCTTACCTACAAAGTAAACGGTAATATGAGGCTATTAAATGATGAGCGTATGATGCCGGATATGTGCCGGCAATTTGTTACCGATATTTATGAATTAGCCGGAAACCGTGATATGAGTAACTTTGAGAAGGCCGGAGATGATGATTTTTCCTTTGCCTTAGCAGGTGTATCCCGTTTTCGTGTAAGTACCTATAAACAGCGTGGTTCTTATTCGGCGGTCATCCGTATTATCTCCTTTACGCTTCCACATCCGGATGAATTGGGAATTCCTGATATAGTTATGGACCTTGCAAATATTAATAAGGGACTGGTGCTCGTAACCGGTCCTGCCGGTGGCGGTAAGTCTACGACCCTTGCCTGCCTTGTTGATAAAATCAATTGCGAAAAAGAAAGTCATATTATTACTTTAGAGGATCCGCTTGAATTCCTGCATAGTCATAAACGAAGCATTGTAAGCCAGCGAGAAGTATGTACCGATACGGAAAACTATCTGACCGCATTACGTGCTGCGCTAAGACAGAGTCCGGACGTCATTCTGCTTGGAGAAATGCGTGATTACGAAACAATCAGTACTGCTATGACAGCTGCGGAAACCGGCCATTTAATTTTTTCTACTTTACATACCATCGGTGCTGCAAATACCATTGATCGTATCATTGACTCTTTCCCTGCAAATCAGCAGCATCAGGTAGCAGTCCAGCTTGCCACAGTCTTACAGGCAGTTGTATCCCAGCGTCTTCTTCCGACAGTAGACGGAAAGATTGTACCGGCTTTTGAAGTTATGATTTTAACTCCTGCGATTCGTAACCTGATTCGTGAAGGAAAAACACATCAGATTGATGGTATGATTTATGCTTCTACAAACGACAGTATGATTGCCATGGATACCAGCATCCTTAACCTATACCGCAAGGGTGTTATTGATAAGAAAACGGCATTGACAAATGCATCTAATCCGGAAATGATGGTGAAAAAGTTGAATTAAAAGAATGTCATCCGTATAGATACGGATGACATTTTCAATTTTTGTCAAAGCCGTCAGCGCACACAAAACAGTATTTCAAAGAAAGAGAAGAACATTTTATAACATTCCTGTTATGCTGTTCTTCCACTCTTTTTTCCTGTCCCTGCATATCTTGCAAGTTCTCCAAGTTCTTCCTCTATTCTAAGCAACTGATTGTATTTTGCTGTTCGCTCCCCGCGGCATGGTGCTCCGGTCTTAATCTGTCCTGCATTGACTGCTACTGCAAGATCCGCAATAAAGGCATCCTCTGTCTCTCCGGAACGATGAGATATGACTGCATGATAACCGGCACATTTTGCCATCTCGATTGCCTCCATAGCCTCTGATAAGGTTCCAATCTGGTTTACTTTAATTAGTACCGCATTGCCGACTCCCAGATCAATTCCACATTTGATACGCTTCTGATTTGTGACAAACAAATCATCACCTACTAGTTGTATTCTTCCACCAAGGCGTTTTGTCAGCTTCTGCCAACCTTCCCAATCTTCTTCATGTAAACCGTCCTCAATCGAAATAATTGGGAATTCCTCTACCAACTCCTCATAGAGGGTTATCATTTCCTCAGCTGTTCTGCAGATGCTTTCACAAATCTCGTCCTGTTCTTCCTCTTTTCTTGCCTGTGCTTCTCCGGTAAACTCATAGCATTTCTTTTCCGGGTTATAGAGTTCGCTTGCTGCTGCATCCATGGCAAATACAATATCTTTTCCTACTTCATAACCGGCTTTTTTTACTGCCTTTTCCAAATAGGAAAACACTTCTCTTGCCATGCTAAAATCCGGTGCAAAACCTCCTTCTTCACCAACCGCAATTGTTCTTCCCTCTTCCTTTAAAAGATGCTTTAAAAAATGCAGATAAAATAAAAGAGAATGCTCAAAAGAT
>CAMGET010000138.1 GCA_946055175.1 uncultured Roseburia sp. | reverse complement strand
ATATCACTTCACATGTTCCTTCTGTTTCATAGCAGTTGTCCCCTGCATGCAGCAATGTATAAAACTCTTCCACGCCCCGGTTTTTCACTTTTAGGCTGACATTCACCTTCATTTCATGGTCACCAATATAGGTATACGGCCATGGAATCTCATTCATAGTTGCCATAATTGCATAACAGCATCCCTTGGAATATAGATTTTTCCCAATAAACGCCCGTCTTCCACGACACATATATGCCAAAGAAAGTTTCATCCATTCCCCATCAAAACCATTACCAACCAGATATACCGTAGATACTACATGTCCTTTCATGGATTCTGAAAGAACCCGGCAAAAAGACTCATCCCTCTCTTCCTGATTCATTTCTGCTGTCTGTTCACTAATGGTAACAATCTGTGGTTCTGTGTTAGGGGTTCGATGTAAATTAATACACTTCATCACCTCATCCCGGTAATCAAACAGACACACATCATGCAGCCATAATTCATTTTGTTGATTAAACACGAAATAGTAAAAAGCCGCTTTCCGATCAATAATAATGAATTCCTTTTTTTCAAAGCCAAGGCGTTCTCCCAATTCAGTAAAAAGCTTTCTGTCATCCTTTTCCAATCGTTCCACGGAAATCGCACACATCTGTGGTTCATAATTTGAACTGATGCCCCCGGCATAACTAATCAGCTTTTTTAAAAAAAGAACTAATAATTCCTCTGCCTGATAATACTCCCCATCTATAAAAACTTCTTCATTTCTTAGGGCTCTGCCAAGCAAATGATCAATGGCTGTCACCTGTTGTTTTTCCGCAATCCGCTTTGCTTCCTCTCCAACAAACCACTGACCTAACCCTTTTCTTTTCGCTATCAGCACCGGCACTAAAAAAACGTCGCTTCCGGTAACCATACTTACTGTTTGCGGTTCTTTCATACTCTGTTCGAAAAAGCTTATTACTGCATATTCATCATCTAAATCTATTCCAACATAATAGCCTTGTTTCTTCACGTTCTTTTAGACCCTTTCTTCTCTCAATCAGAGTACTTTAAATATTTCTTCCGTAGTAACTTTCTTTCCATGATACTCCATCATTTCCCGTTTTAATGTTTGATCTTCCTGTAATGTCAACTGTAAAAGCATGTCATTCAGCATCGCATACCGGCTTTCGTTTTGGTTAGAATAAACATCATGATTTTCCAATCGGCCGCTAATGGTAATACTTTGTCCATACGTTTCATCGGTTTCTGTAATATAGTAAGATAGGATATCGCTAAAAAACAAGATAAACGGTTTTACGAAAATGCCATCATAAACTTCAGGCATTTCCTCCTCATGGTAAGAACCTCCATTCATCTGATAACTGATAGTAACTAATGTTCCCGGTTTCGTATGATATTCTACGAAAAATTTATCGTTTAAGTGATATTTGTCAACCAGCCTATGATCCAATTTTTTATAAAACTCAAAATAGATACCCTGACAGGTAAAATTTAATAGAAGTTCATCTGCAATACGACACTGTACCTCTGTCATTTTTTCCAATTCAGAATAATTCTTCAGTAATGCCAGGCACTGGGTATCATTTAACTCCTGATGCATGAGTCTTTTGTATTCTATCTGCGAAAAAACATCCGCTGCAACAATCGCATCCTTACATAAATACAACTGTGAGAAATACGTCAGATATGCCATGCACACCATCTCACGTCCCCCACCACGGCAATAGCTTTCATAAATTTCATCAATTTGTTCAACATAATCTGTTGAATACAGCATTTGTGTAATGATACGCTCCTCTAAATCAAAGGTATCAATCTCAAATTCACCCGCTGCTTTCCATATCTCTGCCATGTGTTTTGTTGGACCATTGTAGTATTTGCATAGATATATTAAAATGACATCATTATATTTTCCCGCGCGGAACGTATCATCCGCAAGTCCTATCAGGAATTCGTTTTCCTCAAAATTTTCAGTTGTAATTTGGTAGCTGCAAATTGAAACGCGGTAGGCATTATCTAATGTATCATAGCCATATGTCTCCATCATTTCATATGCCTGCTCATAAAAGTGATTCTCTATCAGCTGTTCTACCATGAATTTCCTATCATTGAAAGACATCAGCTTATAGTTAGCCGATTGCAAAAATTCCTCTACACGGCTTCCGAAATCTTTTGCTGCAAAATGACGCACAAAAGCAGGCAATAGTTCTGCTTTCCATTCTTCACGAACCTCTTTTGCATGTAAAAGAATTGCCATGCTTTCTTCATCTGCTGCAGAGAAATCGTTTTCTTTCAATTTTTTATGAAAACTGCAGACCAGATAAGGAAGACAGTCCGGTGCCAGTCTCGCTGCCGATTCCATATATTCCTCAACCGAAAGTAACGGATATTCTACAAAATTTTCTTTATCTGCATCAAAAAATCCGTCACCATCCATAAGAAGGATGCAATAATCTTCTGTCATTGCTGTAAAATAAGCTTCTCCATCCGTAATCGGCACATTCTGCCATGACTTCCACTGTTTCTGTAAAATAATGGCTCTGACAAAATTGGAGTCTTTTTCTACCTTCAGTCGATGTATAAACAATACCTCAGAAAATTTTTCTGCCAATTCTTCATTTAAGATTCCAAGAGGAAGCATATCCTGATAAATGATTGCCAGATTATCATCGATATGTCCTGCTTCAATCTGTGACATGGCAAATTGTTCAATCGTACGTCTATAACGCAGATAGATTTCTTTCTGTTCTTCTTTTCTCTTTACTATATGTGCATAGAGAAGTGCCAGCTGCTTATATGACAGGCTGTTATGATATTGAAAGTACATAAAAACAACTTTCGGTATCTTTTCAATGGTACTTTCATCGGATGTTAACAAATATGCCTCATATAAATTCGTGATACGCAGTTCCTGTTCCACACCCAGTTCATACCAATTGTGATATTCCGTCGTAAACTTCTGTCCCTTTATCAAATAGCCGCAAATAGCTGCTAATGCTTCCTCTGTTTCTGTCTCTGTCACTTCATAACAGGCTTTCAGAATATTGAATACTTTTTCATTATATATTCGCTCAGAATTCACTAGATGAAATACCTGCATCGCTACTTCTTTCGATAACGCCTGATACCTTCCGGCCCAACTTAATATCTTTATTTCAAAATCACCAAGTTTCGTTAACAGATATGGGTCCAGCAAATATAAATAATACGCTTCAAGATAAAAATACGGTGAATCCGCTCCGGATGCAATCCACCTCTCAATTGCCTTTAATCTATGTGAACTATTCTTAAAATAATCTTCTCTTACAAATAACAGAATCCAAAAAAGAAGAGAGTTCTTCGGATGATGCCGGAACAATTCCTCAATTTGTCCCGCAACACGATTGACATAGGTTTCATCCCGTTCCATTAATGTGCATAAATATAGATAATATCCCCATTCCGGTGTTTCCCGGTTCTGGCAGGACCGTTTGTAATCCTCTAAAATCCAGCTTGCTTCCTGGCGCTGTCTGTTTATCAGAAAAGCCTGTGCTTTCATTAACTGGTAAAGGGAACAATCCGGTTTTGCATCAAGCATACGATCCAATATCTGAATGGAATTTTTTGCCCAGACTCCCGTTACGATTTTTTTCAAGCGATAATCGATGTAGAGTTTCGTCAGTCCGGCTTTGCCTTCCATATACTCTCTATGTAAGGAAACCGTATTTTTCTCTCCTTTTTTGGCACCATGCACACACAACTTTACAGAAAGTGTCTGCCTCGGAAAGCAGAAACGGATTTCGCCATAATTTTTTCCGGCATGAAGCTCTTTTGCCTTTATGTAGTAATCATAAAAGCATGTGTTTCCTAAAAACTCCTCAGAAGAAAGTGTTTCCTTACTCAGCTTTATAAACGCTGCATCACATATTACCCGGCAAGACACATAACCCCATTTATCTTTTTTTAAAGTAACCTGTTCCTTCCTATCCTCTGTAACATTGTCTATCGTCCGCTCTTTTTCATCGATACAAATCGAAACAGGCTGTTTTTGTTCGGTTCCTACTAAAAATGCCTCAACTGCCTGCATAGAAGGCAGCTCTTTTCGAATCGTCTCATAAAGCAGCCGTTCTTTCTCTTCCTTTTCTTTGATGATATTTGGAAAGCTGGCAGAATAAAAAATCTTGTAGCTTTCGTTAAAATTATCCCTTGCCAGTCTGGCAAAATCACTTAAATTCTTAATTTTTCCGATTGAGGAAGCAGCGTATAACTTAGAAACAGACACGACAAAAGAAAGGTTGTATTCGCCCTGCTCGCAAACGATAACGAACTCGCCCTTTCTGATATCCCCTTCAAAGAGTCCTTCACTATGAAATTGGTAACGAATCCGAACCTCTTCTCCGTCGAACTGAGGCGTTAAACATTCCATTCTAGGATAAGTAGAATAAACGATTCCACGTATCTTCTTATTTTTACTGCAAATCGTAAATTCTCCTGTTGCATCCTTTCCCTCAATTACCTGCAATTCTATGCGTTCTACTGAGAAAGACAGCTTCGGCTCATTGTCATCAAACATCCCAATTGCAAGCTTTTTTATCCTCTTACGCAACTCGCCACCTGTTTTCCTTTTCTATCGGATTCCCATTGCATTTTTGCAAACAACAGTTATAATAAATTATAAACTAATTTGGAGGAGTTATCAATGATAAAACACAAAGATCATTTTCACGGAAGTGATTTGGAAAAAATAGAATCCATCTACGGAATCAAAAAAGAAGAGATTATCAGTTTTTCTGCAAATGTCAACCCTCTAGGTGTCTCTACGCTTTTACAATCGAAGCTTTATGCTCAGATTGATGCTATTACAAGTTATCCAGACAGAGAATATACATACCTGCGCAAATGCATCGCAGAATACTGTCATACTGATTTTGAAAATATTATTGTGGGAAATGGTTCCACAGAGCTGATTTCTCTCTTTATACAGATTGAGCATCCGAAAAAAGCACTGGTTATAGGACCGACCTACTCCGAATATGAGCGCGAAATCTCTTTAGGTGGCGGCACTACCTTATACTATCCTCTCAGAGAGGAAGATGATTTTGAACTGAATGTGGAAGACTTTTTATC
>CAMGET010000137.1 GCA_946055175.1 uncultured Roseburia sp. | reverse complement strand
TTGCAAACAAGAAGAAATAATTGATACTATAGTGTAGAATCACGTTGCATGTTTTAAAAACAGGAAACAGGATTCGTAAGTAACAAGAAAGTAGGTTAGTTTAAAATGGCTAAAAAGATGTCCACTACTAAAAAAGTGACAAAAAAGCGTGTAAAGAAAAACGTTGAACGCGGACAGGCACATATTCAGGCATCTTTTAACAATACAATTGTAACACTTACAGATGCTGAAGGTAATGCTTTATCATGGGCAAGTGCCGGTGGTCTTGGATTTAGAGGTTCAAAGAAATCTACTCCATATGCTGCACAGATGGCGGCTGAAACAGCTACAAAGGCAGCTTTAATTCACGGCTTAAAGACAGTAGACGTATTCGTAAAGGGACCGGGTTCAGGTAGAGAAGCAGCAATTCGTGCGCTCTCAGCATGCGGACTTGACGTTATTAGTATTAAAGACGTTACTCCTGTACCACACAACGGATGTCGTCCACCAAAACGCAGAAGAGTTTAATTAGGAGGAGACTAAGATGGCAGTTAATAAAGTTCCTGTTCTTAAGAGATGCAGATCACTTGGTTTAGAACCAAGTTACTTAGGATATGATAAGAAATCCAATAGAGAATTAAAGAGAGCTAACAAGAAGATGTCTGAGTACGGTCTTCAGTTAAGAGAGAAGCAGAAAGCTAAATTCATCTATGGTGTATTAGAGAAACCTTTCCGTAATTACTACGAGAAGGCTGATAAAATGAGAGGCTTAACAGGTCCAAACTTAATGACTATGTTAGAGTCCAGATTAGACAACGTTGTATTCCGTCTTGGATTCGCTAGAACAAGAAAGGAAGCTAGACAGATTGTTGACCATAAGTTTGTATTAGTAAATGGCAAACAGGTTAATATCCCTTCTTATTTAGTAAAAGCTGGCGATGTTATCGAAATCAGAGAGAAGAGCAAAGGCCTTCAGAGAATGAAAGATATTCTTGAAGTAACTGGTGGAAGATTAGTTCCGGACTGGTTAGATGTTGATTCTGAAAAATTACAGGGTACTGTAAAAGAATTACCTTCTAGAGAGCAGATTGACGTTCCGGTTGATGAGATGCTCATCGTCGAGTTATATTCTAAATAAAGCGTAATTCGCCGGGGAACCTAGCAGTTCGCCGGCAATACGTTATTATAAAGGAGGGTATTTGTAGTGTTCGATTTTCAAAAACCAAAAATTGAGATCGCTGAAATTTCAGAAGACAAGAAGTACGGCCGTTTCGTTGTAGAACCGCTTGAACGTGGCTATGGTACAACGCTTGGAAATTCTTTGAGAAGAATTATGCTTTCTTCTTTGCCGGGTGCTGCAGTCAGTCAGGTTAAGATTGAAGGTGTTTTACATGAATTCAGCTCTATTCCTGGTGTGAAGGAAGACGTAACTGAAATTATTATGAACATTAAAGAGCTTGCAATCCGCAATAACAGCTCATCTGATGAACCGAAGATCGCTTATATTGAATTTGAAGGCGAAGGCGTGGTTACAGCTGCTGATATTCAGGCAGATTCTGATATTCAGATTTTGAATCCTGATTTAGTAATCGCTAATTTAAATGGCGGTGCCGACTGCAAGTTATATATGGAACTTACAATCACAAAAGGAAGAGGATATGTAAGTTCAGATAAGAATAAAACAGAAGATGTTCCAATTGGTGTTATCGCTGTAGATTCTATCTATACACCGGTTGAACGAGTAAATCTTTTAGTAGAAAATACCCGTGTTGGCCAGATTACTGATTACGACAAGCTGACATTGGATGTTTATACAAACGGAACACTGGAACCGGATGAAGCAGTTAGCTTAGCTGCTAAGGTTTTAAGTGAGCATTTAAGTCTTTTCATTGATTTATCAGAAGCTGCGCAGACAGCAGACATCATGATTGAAAAAGAAGATAATGCAAAAGAAAAAGTTCTTGAAATGAACATTGACGAACTTGAATTATCCGTACGTTCTTACAATTGCTTGAAGAGAGCAGGTATTAATACAGTTGAAGAACTGACAAACAGAACACCGGAAGACATGATGAAAGTTCGTAACCTTGGACGTAAGTCTTTGGAAGAAGTTTTGGCAAAATTAAAAGAGTTAGGACTTCAGTTAAACCAGGGTGAAGAGTAAAGCCGGACGAAGTCCGACGCTTACTTGTGAGCTACTAACGCTCACAAGTTACCTTATAAACCTTGTCTAACATAAATCATTAGGCAGAAACAGTAAATCCGAAGGGTATGGAGTATGTCAATGCCACAAAGTAACAGCATTCGGAAAGTAAGACCACAGGCGTATCCGGATGTACCAAAAAATGGAGGAAAAGAAAAATGGCAAAGTATCGTAAATTAAGCAGAACCTCTAGCCAGAGAAAGGCTTTATTAAGAGGTCAGGTAACAGCATTATTACACAACGGCAAGATCGTTACAACTGAAGCAAAAGCAAAAGAAGTAAAGAAAATTGCTGAAGGTCTTATTGCATTAGCAGTAAAAGAAAAAGATAACTTCGAAGAAGTTACTGTAAAAGCAAAAGTTGCTCGTAAAGATGCAAACGGCAAGAGAGTAAAAGAAGTTGTAGATGGTAAGAAAGTTACTGTTTATGATGAAGTAGAAAAGACAATCAAGAAAGATATGCCTTCTCGTCTTCATGCTCGTAGAGAGATGTTAAAGGTTCTTTACTCTGTAACAGAAGTTCCGGCAGAAGCTGCTGGAAAGAAGAAAAATACAAAGGAAGTTGATTTAGTTGCAAAATTATTTGACGAAATCGCTCCGAAGTATGCTTCTCGTAACGGTGGTTACACAAGAATCGTAAAGATTGGTCAGCGTAAAGGTGACGGTGCTTTAGAAGTATTACTTGAGTTAGTCTAAGATTAAATACGAATAAGCGGAGAAAATGAAAAGGAGACAATTGCTTTTGGGTATCAAAAGTGATTGTCTCCTTTTTTCATGATTCATGATAATAGAAAGTTTGCAGAGCGTACTTTCTATTATCTTACAGCAATGATTTCTACTTCGCAAAGAATGCCTTTCGGAAGTGCTTTAACGGCTACACAGGAGCGTGCCGGCTTGCCAACGAAGTATTTCGCATATACTTCATTAAATGCTGTAAAATCGGCCATATCTGCAAGAAAACAAGTGGTTTTAACTACGATTTCGAAGGTAAGGCCATTTGAATTAAGAATTGCTCCAATGTTTTTGCAGGACTGTTCAGCTTGCTCTGTAATCGTTGTCCCGACAACTTCTCCGGTTTCCGGACATAATGGAATCTGACCGGATGCAAATAAGAAACCATTTGCTTCGATTGCCTGGGAATAGGGACCGATTGCTGCAGGTGCATTTTTTGTAGTAGTTACTTTCAACATAATCTGTATCCTCCGTTTGCCATAATATATTTCTATTATAAACAGAATGAAAAAAATATCAATTCCTGATAAAAGGAAGATTACAAGAATATAGGTGGCGCAGATGGAAATGATTTGATATAATAGGAAACAACTTGCGAAAGAAAATTCTAAAATGGAGGTGCACAATGGGAATCGTTGTGATTGGCGCAGTATTTGTTGATATAAAAGGTTTCCCTGAAGATGCGTATATTCCGGACGGGAGAAATGCCGGTCATATTGAATATGTCCATGGCGGTGTTAGCCGGAATGTGGCAGAAAATATTGCAAACGTGGAGTTACGACCTACATTTGTCAGTATTGTAGACGATACGCCAATGGGGGAAGACGTTGTAAACAAATTAAAAAGACACAAAGTAAATTGTGATTATATTCTTTCTCTTCCATCCGGCATGGGTACCTGGTTAGCCGTTTTTGATGCACATGGTGAATTGGCAGGCTCTATTTCACAGCGCCCAAATATGATGCCCTTACTTGACTTGCTCGAGGAAAGAGGAGATGATATTATCGGAAATGCAGATTCTGTCGTCTTAGAAGTGGATTTAGATAAAGAAATCGTAAAGAAAGTATTTTATCTCGCAGAAAAATACAATAAGAAAGTGTTTTCTATCGTTTCTAACATGACGATTGCAGCACAGCGTCGGGATTTCATTCAACGGTTTGACTGCTTTATCTGTAATCAGTTAGAAGCCGGAATCCTTTTTGCCGATGACTATAGTAAAAAAAATACAGAAGAATTACAGGAAATCATTTCAGAAAAAGTGATGCGAGCCCGATTCCCGGCGATGATTGTTACCATGGGTGGAAAGGGTGCTGTTTATGCGGACATCAATGGAATGAAAGGACATATCCCGGCAAGAAATGTACATGTGGTTGATACAACAGGTGCCGGAGATGCGTTCTGCTCCGGTGTTGTGGCAGCTCTGACCTATGGAAAATCCCTTCCGGAAGCAGTAGAAATCGGTTCCTTTCTTGCGGCTTCCGTAATTACAACATCAGATAATGTATGTCCACGCTTCCTACCATCAGAACTGGGTTTGGATTTGGAGGTGGTTGACTAATAAAAAGAAAAGTGGAGGTTGAAAAATCGATTCAACTTCCACTTTTTTTATAGCTATTATGAAATATTTAGTGCATATCAGCTAACGGTAAAGTAAAGATAAACTCCGTTCCAACTCCTTCGGTGCTGATACAATTTATGTTTTCGTTATGTGCATTTATAATTTCTTTTACGATGGCAAGACCGAGACCGGTTCCTTTTTTATCTTTACCACGGGACAAATCCGTTTTGTAAAAACGTTCCCAAATTTTATTGATACTGTCCTTTGGAATTCCGATTCCGGTGTCTTTGATAGAGACAAAAACTTTTTCGTTTTTGGTTGTTGTTTCAATATAAATGGCGGCATTGTCATGGCTGAATTTAATGGCATTATCAATCAGATTATAGAGAACCTGCTGAATCTTACCATAATCAGCGCGGACAAATAACTGCTCATCCGTCAGTGTCAGCTCAAAGGAAAGTTGTTTTTTTGTACATATACCTTCAAAGGTCAGAATCGTAGTCCGGATTGTAGCATTAATATCGAAGGTGGTTACATCCAGCATAACACCGCGGGAACCAAATTTATTTAACTCTAAAAGGCTTTTGGTCAGCTTATTAAGACGTTCTGTTTCAAACAGAATAA
>CAMGET010000136.1 GCA_946055175.1 uncultured Roseburia sp. | reverse complement strand
TTCCTGTAAGTACAAAATATTTATGTATAGAAAACTGGCTATTTACGGACCTATTGTAAAAAAATTGAAATGGTATCCGTATGAAGCATCAGAAAAGACTTTTCTATGAATTGTACTTATATAAGGTAGAAAATATTATATTCCATATTTATGCCACAAATTTCCCGGGTCATTCTAGATAATTCTAGATAACTTGTGCCCCGCATTTTTCAAATACAGGGCATAGACAATATAAAAAGCTTCCTATTTTGACAAAATGGGCGTAAGTGCTCTTAATATTACCCTGAAAAATTATGAAGGTGGGGTAAAATTGAAAGTAAAAAGCAGAATTTGCCCCAGTCATTGCAAAGCTCCAAAGTAAAGAGAAAAAATGGAAAAACCTTCTGCACAGATATCATATTCAGAGCGCAATCTCATCAATTCGTTTCAATTCTTCCGCACTAAACGTTGTATTTCCCAAAGCCTTAATATTATCTAAAATCTGAGATGGTTTTGAAGCGCCAATTAAAACACTTGTAACAATACCATCTTTTAAAATCCAACTTAAAGCCATCTCAGCAAGGGTCTGCCCACGTTCTGCGGCAATGTCATTTAAGGCACGAATCTGGTTTAAACGTTCTTCTGTCAGCGCACTTTCTTTTAAGAAGCGCCCGTCCGTTTTTACACGACTGTCTGCTGGAATACCATTTAAATAGCGGTCCGTTAACATACCCTGTGCCAATGGGCTGAAAGCAATAATTCCCTTATTTAACTTTGCAGCAGTCTCTTTTAATCCATTATTTTCAATCGTACGGTCAAAAACGGAATAACGGTTTTGGTTAATCGCGAACGGACAATGAAGCTCATTTAGGATGGCAGTAGCTTTTTCTAAGGTTTCCCCGTTGTAGTTAGAAAGACCGGCATAAAGAGCCTTTCCACTGGATACAGCAGTTGCTAACGCACCCATTGTTTCCTCTAAAGGAGTATTCGGGTCCATGCGATGATGATAGTAAATATCTACATAATCTAAGCCCATACGGGATAAACTCTGGTCAAGGCTTGCTAATAAATACTTGCGGCTACCCCAGTCACCATAAGGCCCATCCCACATGGTGTATCCGGCTTTTGTACTGATGATAAGCTCGTCCCGGTATGGATGAAAATCTTCTTTTAAAATGCGGCCAAAATTCTTTTCTGCACTTCCCGGCTGCGGACCATAATTGTTTGCTAAGTCAAAATGAGTGATGCCATTGTCAAAAGCAGTAAAGCAGAGCTGTTTCATGTTTTCAAAGTTGGCAGTATCGCCAAAATTATGCCATAGTCCAAGAGACACGCCCGGTAGCAAAAGTCCACTATTGCCACAACGGTTGTAGGTCATAGAACCATAGCGTGATGAAGATGCAATATACATAAGAACCCTCCAAAAAGTTTATTTATACTATGGATTATGAAGATGCTGGCAAATAAAGTCAAGTATAGCTGTCATATAGAAACACGTTGAGAAAGAAATTTTTTTATGCTACACTTTTTTTATCAGGTGAAACGAACAATAGAGGAAACAGGAGGTTTTTTATGGCAGTAAAAGCAAGCGAAAATTATAAGGTTTATGAAAATCCGAATGGCAAAAAGGTCAGTACGGTAACACGTAAAATCATCGAAAAGGATGGACTCTATTTTAAAGATATTGATGGCACAGGGGAGGTATCCAAGGTAAATGACTGGAGACTTCCCGCAAAAGAAAGAGCAAAAGCGTATGTGGAACTGATGTCTGCAGAAGAAAAAATTGGCCAGCTTTTCATTTCCGACTGGCGTATGGGAAAATATCCGACACCGCTTACTATGGGTAGTAAAGAAATTCCAGAATATACCTTAGATGAGACAGGAACTGTAGATGAAGCAGAGCATACGGTAACAAATATCTTTGGGGAACAGTATATTCCAGGTACCTCAAAGTTATTAAAAGAGTGGTTTGCACGTCATATCATTCTTCGTGCAAATGCAAAGCCGGATGATTTGGCGGATTATCTAAATCAGCTGCAGGCAATCGCAGAAGAATGTGAGCACTTTGTTCCAGTTATGGCTGCTTCAAACTCAAGAAATGAGTATGCAGAGCCAGTATTTGGTATGAATGATGCATCCGGTATTTTTGCAGCTTGGCCAGGAACTTTAGGAATTGCGGCAGTAGTAAAAGGAACAGGTGATTTAAGCGTAGTAGATCATTTTTCGGATTGCATTCGTCGTTCTTGGAATGCGGCAAACCTTCGCAAGGGCTACATGTACATGGTAGACGTTATGACAGATCCAAGATGGCAGCGTTCTTATGGTACATTCGGTGAGGATACAGAACTGATTTCAAAAATCGCAGAACGCATGATTCCAATTGTGCAAGGTAGTGAAGAAGGAGTAACCACAGATGGTGTTGCACTTACCATGAAGCATTTCCCAGGCGGAGGAGCTCGTGAAAATGGCTATGATCCGCACTATAAAGCAGGACAGTGGAATGTATATCAGACAGCCGGCAGTTTGGAAAAATACCATCTTCCACCATTTTATGCATCTGTAAAGAGAAACGTGGCAGCAATAATGCCATATTATGCAAAACCCGCAAAAGATAAGAGTGCACCACAGATTGTAAATGGGAAAGAAATCCCAATGGAGCCATATGGATTTGCATATAACAAACCGCTGATTGATGGCTTGCTTCGTAATGAAATGGGCTTTTCTGGATATATCAATTCAGATACCGGTGTTGCTCACAACATGTGTTGGGGAGTTGAGATGCTTGATAAGCCAGAACGTATTGGATTTGCTGTAAGCCATGCCGGGGTAGACGTGATTAGCGGTAACTTTGATATGGAACTTGGTAAGGAAAGCTATCAGCGTGGAAAGAACGGTTACTACGATACGCATGAGGTTCCGGAAGGCTTTACCAAAGAGCAGCTTGTTTTAACGGATGAAAGCTTAAATCGTGCTGTAATGCGTACCTTAACAGCTATGTTTGAAATGGGACTTTTTGAAGATACCTATCGTGACCCTAAGAAAGCTGTGGAAGTAGCAGCTACAAAAGCAGACTGGGAGAAGGCAATGGATGCCCATAGAAAGAGTGTAACCTTGCTTAAAAACGATGGAACACTCCCATTAACAGCAGACAAATTAAATGGAAAGAAGATTTATGCCGAGGCATTCCATCAGCTGCCAGAGAGGGCTGAGGTACTTACAAAGGAATTAAAAGAATTACTTGGTGACGTAGCTTTAGTAGAAAATCCGGCAGAGGCAGACTACGCTATTTTGATGTTAAACCCAAAATCAGGAGCCTATTTTAGTGCCACAAAGGGATATTTGGAATTGGATATCTGTGAAGGAAAAATGGTAGCGGATGTGGATGAATTCTGCCGTCCGATGGAAACAACACATGAAGAAACAACATTATCAGGAGCAAATCGTATCAAAGAAATTGCAGAAGCGGTCCATACAAATGGTGGTAAGGTTATCGCAAATGTAAATGTGGTATTGGCATGGTTATTAGGTAATGTAGAACCGTATGTAGATGCACTAACCTTAGGATATGATACCTATGTATCAGCAACACTAGATGTCTACTTTGGAAGATTTGCACCAGTAGGTAAGCTTCCAATTACAATGCCACGCGGGGATGAAGTCATAGCAGTAAATGCAGATGGCATTTGTGTAAGCCCTAACGACGTGCCAGGATACGATAAGGATTTATATATGCCGGATTCCTTAAAGGACGAAAACAAAAAAGCATATGCTTATCGTGATGCAGCAGGAAACTATTATGAAATGAATTTTGGATTGACATACTAATAAAATGACAGACGATTGGAGTAAGACAATAAAATGAAATATCCAAACTTTCTTCCAAGGAATGGCACCATCGGTTTTGTGGCGCCATCCTTTGGATGCAATACAGAACCATACAAAAGCGCATTTGACAGTGCATTGAAAAAATTTAAAGACTTAGGGCATGACCTTGACCTTGGACCGAATTGCTATGAGGGAAAAGGAATCGGTATCAGTAATACACCGCAGGCTTGTGGAAAAGAACTGACAGATTCCTATTGCAGTGTGGATAACGATGTGTTACTTTCGGTTGGCGGTGGAGAACTCATGTGTGAGACCATGAGCCATGTCGATTTTGATGCGATAAAAGCAGCCAAGCCAAAGTGGTTTATGGGATATTCGGATAATACCAATATGACCTTCCTTTTGACGACGCTTTGTGATACGGCATCCATTTATGCGAACTGTGCGCAGACTTTTGGAATGGAGCCATGGGATAAGAGTCTTACAGACAGCTATGAATTGCTTTTGGGAAAGAAAGATAGTGTATCAGGTTATCCTTTGTGGGAAAAAGAGTCATTAAAAGACAAGGAACATCCGCTCGTACCGTTAAATCTGACAGAAGAACGAAACAGCCGCGTATTTCTCCAGGATGGAACGAATTACTGGGGAAAAGAAGAATCGCAGGCAACCGTGAATCTGGAGGGGCGACTGGTTGGCGGCTGTATGGACTGCCTCGTAAATCTGCTCGGAACCCGTTTTGATGGTGTGAAAGATTTTAATGAACGTTACAAAGAAGACGGAATCATCTGGTTTATGGAAAGCTGTGAACTGAACGTGATGTCGATTCGCCGTGCAATCTGGCAAATGAAAGAAGCGGGCTGGTTTTCACATGTAAAGGGCTTTTTGATTGGCAGACCGATGCTGTTTGGGCAGGAAATTATGGGGCTGGATCAGTATCATGCAGTAGTGGATTTACTGAGAGAATATCAGGTGCCCATTATCATGGATTTGGATATCGGGCATTTAGAACCGATGATGCCGATGGTGTCCGGCGCTTATGCAAAAGTAAACATGAAAGGAAATGATATTACGATTTCCTACGAATGGAAATAAAAATTAAGCCACAGGTGCTTTTACCTCAGTGAGGTAGTACCTGTGGCTTTTTTGCATTGATTATATAGACAAATTGATATGTGTTCCTGTCTGTGTCAGCTCTGTATAGATAAGGTCAGAGGCAATATCATTCATCCGCTTTGCATAGCGGGAGCTTTTTGTAGCGAATTCAGCATCCTTTCCGAAAAGTTTATCAATT